>QHXG01000015.1 GCA_003222845.1 Acidobacteriota bacterium
GATTGATCGCCGAAGTCGCGCGCGCCGCCGGAACACCTCAGGGCATGGTCGCCGGACAGGCGCTCGACCTCGACGCCGAATCACGAGACGTTACGAAGGTGGAGTTGGACCGCATCCATCTCCGAAAAACCGCCGCCTTAATTCGTGCCGCTGCGCGCTGCGGCGCGATCATCGCCGGCGCAAGTGAAAACGATCTTGAGGCCATCACCGAATACGCAACGAACCTTGGCCTGCTGTTTCAAATCACGGACGATCTATTGGACGTAACGGCAACGACGGAAGATTTAGGCAAGACACCCGGCAAAGACGCGCGCTCGCGCAAGGCAACTTATCCCGCACTCCACGGTATGGAAGCCAGCCATGCGCAGCTCGAGGTTGTCCATCGCGCTGCCAGCGCTGGTTTGGATCGAATCGACCGGCCGATCGACCTTCTGCGTTCAGTTGCGGATCTTATTCTGCGGCGGCAAGCATAATTTGGAGTGCGCCCAGTTGCGGATCTTATTCTGCGGCGGCAAGCATAATTTGGAGTGCGCCGGCAGAGCGTAGCGGCGACGGCGCTTTGGATCGTTCCGAGGAACTTCAAAATTTGACGTTTGGCCAGGAACGTGGATCGTCGCGAATAAGAACCCCGCGACAAATCCAAAGCACCGTCGCCGCTACGCTCTGGCGGCGCACTCCAGAATTTACGCCGCGTAACTTGCGTAGACGCTCTTTACTTTATCCAAGAAATCGCGCCGGTCAATGATGTAATGCAGCTTCACCGGTTCGCTGATGATTTCTTCGGGTTCGGGCGTCAGGGCTTTTCCTTTGCGAGGCTTCGACGATTTCTTTGCTTGCTGTTTCACGCCGGGCCGGTCGCTACCGCTCGCGGTACTGACACGTGGCCGGTCGCTACCGCTCGCGGTACTGACACTCGACGCCAGATGATCGATCAATTTCTCGAAGACTTCGCCCGGTTCATGTTCAGTGATTCCAATATGGTCGAGGTATCCGTAATAACGCAGCCGGCGGATTAGATCCATTAGCGTCAAACGGCCGTCCGTGGTCAGTCCACCGTGGGCGTGCGAGCGGCTGACGAGATATTGAATCAGTAGCGCTTCGCTGTAGAGGTTCGGCGCCAGGAACAGACGGTCTCCATCGCGCTCCCAACCTTCGGCCAAGCGGCTGGAACGGCGCACCGCGCGCAACCCTTCGAAGACTTCGTCCCAATTTGCTTTCGGCTCGCGGCGTTCCAGATACATCCGCGTGGCATCGATGAGCCAGCTTTCGTCTTCGAGATCCAGACTCCGGCCCAACGTGTCCAACCATTCAAAGAACACGGCGCGCGAATCGGATTTCTTTTCGATCACTACGAATTGGTCGCTGGTCTTCGGCAGTTTCTTCATCAGCGCGCGGCGCGGGGCGTCCGTAGGCTTGCCACCTTCCACACAATAGGTATCAAAACGCGCGAGCCAGCGTTTCGCAGAGCCGCAATACGGGCAGTGCGGACTCTTCTCGTCACTGTCAAAGTAAGGCCGCATCGCGTTGCGGTTGGTCAGTTCTTTAATCGTGGGAGTGTGGCGTTTGATTTCGGAAAACGCCGTTCGTGCCGCGAGGCCGAGTTGCTTGGTGAAGATGTCGAAAATGCACGCGAGGCAAACAAGCGTCGTGTATTCAGTAATTGTTCCGGGCGGAAACTCGCTGAGATCAAGTTCGCGTTTTTTCTTAGGCGCCGGCATCACGCGCATTTAACCACAAAGACCCGAAGCTACGAAAAACATTAGCCACGAAAAGGCACAAAAGGCTCAAAACAGGAATCCGTCGGCAATGCCCTTTTGCGCCTTTTGCGCCTTTTGCGCCTTTTGTGCCTTTTTGTGGCTAATAGATCTCTAAGCAATTGCGACCAGTGCAGGCTCACTGTCGGTGTGGCCCAACACAAGATCTAGTTCAGCTTTGACGTTACCAATACCTGCTGAAAGTTTCCTGAAATCGAACAGGTTCGGATCGAGCAAGTGCGTAGGCACGGCGTTGCCGAGCGCAGTCAGCATCGAAGCACGAACGTGAGGGATCTCTTTTTCAAGCTCTTCTATCAGTCTCTTGATGCGCGCGCGTTTCAGGTTTGGTTGCGAGCCGCACAGATCGCAGGGAATGATCGGGAACCCAGCTTGCGCCGCGAATTCAGCGAGGTCGCTTTCGCAGCAGTAAGCCAGCGGGCGAATTACGGTATTACGTCCGTCGTCCGAACGCAGGACGGGCGGCATCGCCTTCAAAGAGCCAACGTAGAATAGATTCAGCAGGAAAGTCGCGATGATATCGTCGGCATGATGACCAAGAGCGATCTTTGAACAACGTTCTTCGACCGCAATGTTGTAAAGTATGCCACGCCGCAGGCGCGAGCAGACCGCGCAGAAAGTCTTGCCTTCGGGCACTAAGCGCTTCACGACTGAGTAAGTGTCACGCTCAACAATCCGAAACGGAACGCCGCGCTCAGTCAAATATTTCGGCAACACGTCTGCCGGAAAGCCAGGCTGCTTTTGATCGAGATTCACCGCCAGCAGCTCGAAGTTCACCGGCGCCCGCGGCTGTACATCGAGCAGCAAATCCAGCAGCGCATGGCTGTCTTTACCACCCGAAAGACAGACCATCACCCGATCGCCATCTTCGATCATGCGAAAGTCTGCGATCGCTTCTCCCATGCGGCGGAGGAGTCTCGTTTTCGTCTTGCTCTCCATCAACATTGATTGCGAATCAGCATGCCACGGCGCCACCGCTGATGACAAGGATGGCTGAGAAGCGGTTCAATGTCTTACCGGCGCGGCGAAATAACTCCTTCATTGACGGGTGTTTGGATTCTCATCTTCTGCGAGAAATTTCTTGAACGGTCAAGCTGCTTGTGATATTGTGCGCGCGCTTAAGACGATTAGTTCGGCAGACAACTCGTTCTCCCGACAGTCGTTATCGTTAGTTCATCCCACGAACATATTCGGACTCAATTTCGGAAACTGTAGCCACGGTTTCGGTGGAGGAGATCGATGCCCCCAGCAAAGGTAGCGCTCAAGAGCGAGCCAACAGTTACGACCCAACATCGGATTCAGACCAGAATTGTCCATTCCAGTCCCGAAGCAGGCGCGGTTCCCTCTGCGTTGCCGCACGAGGTAACGAGGCTTGAGTCGCCAAAGTTGTGGCCGGTCGGGGTTCCTTCGCCACCAAACTCGCGCCGCGGAGATGTTGCTAATTTTCAAGCCAGGGTCCCGCCGATTATCGGTGAAGCAACGTTTCGCGGTTGGCTGCCCGTCGATGGAATAATCTCCGGGCAACTAGGCTCGAACGGAGGCGGATTCACGATCAGGCAGCGACCGAGAAATGGTGCCGAATGCGAGCCGGAACTCAACGGCGAGATTCGCTTCAAAGACCTGCTGCGCGTTAACGGTTACGTAGCGGGCAGGATTCTTTCAGAGAAAGGCACTCTGATCGTCGCGACCGAAGCCCGGGTGGATGCCGAAATCGAAGTCGGTGTGGCGGTGATTAGCGGCACAGTCAATGGTAACGTTATTGGTCACGAACGGGTCGAACTAAGTCCGGGTGCAGTCATCATGGGCAACATCTCGACGAATTCGCTGGCAGTCAGACCCGGCGCCTTCTTTCATGGCGACTGCTGCGTGTGGAAAGAAAAGAACGGCGACAAGTAATCAAACCGAAGCGAGCGAGGGTGGTGAAATGAGTAGTTCCGAAAGACAGTATTCAAGTCTTGCGGTTGAAGAGTCTGCTGGGCCAAGGTCTTCCAATCCGTTCAGGTCCGTCGACATTCCGTCCGACCCATCCGCATACTTCGACGCCTGGCTCAAAGCACTCAAACCGGCGCCTGACCTAAACGAAACCTCAGCTATTCAGCACCCATCTCGAACTTCCGAGAAGCCGTCGTCTCTTGATGAATTCAGATTCGAAGGAACGCTACGCATCGATTGTTTTGTTGCCGGACGAATTCGTTCCGCGACCGGCACTCTCATCATAACTGAGACCGGGAAAGCCGAAGCCGATATAAGCGTGGCGGTCGCGATCATTGAAGGCGACGTACGCGGTAATATTCACGCGACTGAGCGGGTAGAGATTGCCAATCACGCCAGCGTGATCGGAAATATCGAGGCCGGTATTATTTCCATTCAACCTGGCGCGGTCTTCGAAGGCCGCTGCATCTTTCTAACCAACCAGCGTCCGACTGACATCGAAGTCAGTCGTTCCGATGCGGTCGATTCGGGCATTCCGAAAAGACCTCAGAGTGTGCGCGACAAGGACGAGCAGCAGGAAGAGAGTTTCTTTGTTGCTGTCGGTAGATAATCTTGATAGGTCCACCTTCGCATCGTCCAGCGCCGCCAAAAAAACAGAGACTTTTCATTCTCATCTGGGTTTCAACCAGGTGGCCACCCCGTTTGCGACGGATTCCTTCAGCCGTTTCAACGGCTTTTGCTTGCTGACGCGAAACCGTTGAAAACGGTTCAGAGAATCCTGGTTGCCGTCGAGCCACCCGGTTGAAACCGGGTGTGAATGATGGTGATTAGCGATGTGACCAGATCACAGATTCTTGGATCACAAATCGATTTAACTTCTTATGTGCGTTGAGTGGTAATATCAGGTCGCCGATTCGCCAACAATCACAGACTGAAGTCTATGCTACAGAAGATGATCGACCTACGCAGCGACACGGTTACTAAACCAACGCCCGCGATGCGGCGGGCGATGGCCGAAGCCGAGGTCGGCGACGACGTTTACGGCGAAGATCCCACGGTAAATCGTTTGCAGGAGCGCGCGGCTGAAATCTTTGAGAAGGAGGCAGCGCTCTTTGTGCCGACAGGTTCCATGGGAAATCAGACGGCGGTCAAACTTCATACGCGACCTGGTCAGGAAGTGATCATCGAAGAGCGCGGCCACATCTACAATTTCGAGATGGCGACGATGTCCGCGTTCTCGGGCGCATTGGCACGGCCGGTACATAGCAATGATGGTAGTGGAATTCTCACGTGGGACGAAATCGCGGGCGCAATT
Source organism: Acidobacteriota bacterium (assembly GCA_003222845.1). Taxonomy (GTDB): domain Bacteria; phylum Acidobacteriota; class Blastocatellia; order Pyrinomonadales; family Pyrinomonadaceae; genus UBA11740. Next base: position 5,020 of record QHXG01000015.1, read on the forward strand.
CACCACAATAGTGCTTATTACGTTGCGCCGACCGGTTTGATCGCGCTCGAGAATTCTCACAATCTTGCCGGCGGTTCGGTGCTGACGCGCGCTCGCACGGCAGATATCTGCGCGCGCGCTCACGAAAAGAATTTGCCTGTGCATCTCGACGGCGCGCGAATTTTCAACGCCGCGGCGGCGCTGGGCGAAACCATCGCCGATCTCGCGCGCCCGGCCGACTCGGTAATGTTCTGTTTGTCGAAAGGTTTGGGCGCGCCGGTAGGTTCAATGCTGTTGGGAGAGCGCGCGTTCATCGACGAAGCTCGCATCGTGCGCAAGATGCTCGGCGGCGGCATGCGTCAGGCCGGCGTGCTCGCCGCCGCAGGCCTGGTTGCCCTGGAAGAATCACCAAAACAATTACCGGAAGATCATGCGAACGCAAAACGACTGGCGGAAGGGGTCGCCGAACTTGTCGGCGTGAAAATCGATCCCGAGAAAGTCGTCACGAACATTGTGATCTTTGATGTTGCCGAAACCGGACAGACGGCCGACGCCATCTGCGCACAACTACGCGAACACGATATCTTAGCATCCGGCTTCGGCTCATCCATCCGCATGGTCACGCACTGCGATGTGGCGCGCGCCGACATCGAAACCGCTCTGAGTGAAATGCGCGCGATTCTGAATCACTAACGAACGCATGACGCAAAGGGGACTTACAACATGAAATCCAGAGAAGAGCACCTAGCGGGGTTCACTGTGTTGGTTGTCAGCCTTTGTTTCATCGCCGCACATGCTCAAGGCTACAGTGGTCAAGGAAACCTGAAGCAATCCTCTCAAAGGCCTGAAAGTACGCCCACCAGCAGAGATTCGAAGGCAACGGAATGTGTTCCCATCCAATTGGCGGCACCGCTTCCGGCCGATATTTTGAATCAGGAGTTGAAAACGATTGACGATCGGGTGCTGAAGCTTGCGGATTATTCAGGCAAGATAATCGTCGTCAATCTATTCGCGACATGGTGTGCCCCATGTCGGGAAAACCTATCGGACTTAATCAAACTCAAGGCAGACTACAAACCCCGCGACATCGAAGTGATCGGCGTAGTTACGCAGGAAAACGATCCGAACATCGACTACCTCCGCACATTCGCTCAGCAGCAAGAAATCAATTTCTCCCTGGTTTGGGACAAAGGAGACTTTGGCGAGTCGCTGGTGAAAGCAGTGAACGGACGGAGCCTTTTACCCCAGACTCTCGTTATTGATAAGGGCGGGCGTATTCGGGATCATTTCCAGGGCTTTAGCTCCGAGAACACGCCGAAATTTCTACGCAAGACCGTGGATCAGATCACTAAAGAAGAAGAACCCAGCAAGACAAGCCTATCTCCATGAGACAATGACCACGCAGTTGCTTCATTTGTAAGTTGACGTCTTGAAGTAAGTGCGTTTACCGCTTCATGGATACAACCACTACTCAAAAACCCAACCTCAAAACCGAAGCCATCGCGGGCATTACCACCTTCTTCACGATGGCTTACATCGTGATCGTCAATCCGCAGATTCTTTCAGCCGACGGCAAGACCGGAATGGCATTTAGCGGCGTGCTGACCGCGACGGTGCTGGTGTGTTTGGTCATGACTTTGCTGATGGGCGTTTATGCGAAGCTTCCATTCGCGGTCGCCCCGGGCATGGGGATCAACGCGTTCTTCACTTACACGATCATCTTAGGCAAAGGAGTGCCGTGGCCGACGGCTTTGGGAATTATATTTTGGGCGGGCGTTTTCTTTTTGTTGATTTCGGTCACGCCGATCCGCGAGTCGATCGCCAAAGCTATTCCGACGGAGATAAGAATCGCGGCCGCCGCGGGCATCGGTGTCTTTCTCACGTTCATCGGTTTGAAGAACGCCGGGATCATCGTTTCGGATCCGGTCACCTTGGTAAGAATCGGATTAATTGGAAAACCCGCCCTGCTGACGATCCTCGGCGTCGGCATTTCAGTTTTTTTGATCTCGCGAAAGAGTCCATTCGCTTTTCTCGCCACGATTGTAATCGTAACGCTATTGGCGTGGGCTCTCGGATTGGTCGTGGCGCCGCCGAACCTTTTGAGTTTGCCTGATTTCAAGAGCGTCTTTTTCAAGCTTGATGTGCTCGGCGCTTTGAAGCTGAGCTTGTTGCCGTCAATCATCGCGATTCTCTTTACCGACCTGTTCGATTCCATCTCGACGTTCATCGGCGTAGCGCATGCCACTGATTTATTGGACGAAGAGGGCCATCCGCGAAACTTGCGCGAAGGATTGATCGTCGATTCGTTGGCTACGCTCGGCGCGGGACTGGCAGGATCGTCTTCGGGAACCGCCTACATCGAGAGTGTCGCCGGAATTCGGATGGGCGGGCGCACAGGACTGACCTCGGTATTCACCGCGCTGTGCTTCCTGCCATGCCTTTTCATCGCGCCGCTCGCCGGCATGGTTCCCTCGTTTGCTACTGCCGCCGTTTTGATCCTGGTCGGCGCGGCGATGTTTACCAGCGTGGGCCAGATTAGATTTTCCAAAATCGAAGAGGGCGTGCCGGCGTTTTTAACTTTGATTTTGATTCCGCTGACGTTTTCGATCACGCAGGGAATACTGTGGGGCTTCATTTCGCACGTCGGTTTGTACCTGATGGTCGGCCGTCGCCGCGATATTCATCCGGTGATGTATGCATTGGCCGCTGTGTCGATCGGGTTGCTCGTCCTTGAACGGGTGAAGTTTGGATGAACATCTCGCCGTTCGTGTGGTTCTTCACGTTCGTTCGTGTAATTTCGTTGCTCGGTTTTTCACGATAAACCAACGGATGATCCACGAAGGTACAAGAAAGGCCGGAACTTATACGAACAGAGTCCTTGATTGCTCTGTCGATGCAGACCGAAGTAGGGTAAAGTTACGCTGACGCCAAGCTGGGCTAATGTGCAACTTGTTTAAGATTCGATTGATTGTTCTGCAAGCGTGCCTGGCTAGCTTGGCGGCGGCATTTTTCAGTTCCGGGGCAATCTCGGCGAATCGACAGGAACAGCCGCAGTCAGCGGCGGTCGCATTCTTTGATATCCCCGATCTTCCGGCGCGTGTTGATGAACCTAAGCTGCGCAAGAGCGACGAGGGATCTGTTCTCGACTGCGCCGTAGCCAACCGATCAAGTGAACAGTTGCTCGGCCTCCGCCTGATCCTGCTGGTCGTCGAACATTCCGGCAAGTTGCGAAGCCGGATAACCTGGACTGAAGAGTCTGAACTACCGAGCTATTCAATCAAGGCCTTCGCATTTCATCCAATTATGAAGGGAGAACTGCACAGCACCGATCAATTCTATCTGGGAATCGAGGAAGTGATTGGACACGAAACGATTTGGCAGACGGTCGGAGCCGAGAAAGCACTGCGAGCTTACTCCCGCGGCCAGCACGATGTGACGCCCGAAGTCCGAGCAGTTGCGAACAAGTTCGATCGCTTCCCGGTGCTTACAGTCCCGCTGCTAATAAGGCATTGACAACTAGAAGAGTCGAGCCATAGAACTTGTCCAAAGCCTCATGGTATAAGAGCACCATGAATAACTTGATGGAGCGCATCACCACAAATCCTGAGCAGTGTGGAGGCCGGCCCTGCATACGCGGCATGCGCATTCGAGTTATCGACGTGCTGGACCTTTTCGCTGCGGGACTTTCGGCTAGTCAGATTCTCGAAGAGATGCCGGATTTAGAAATGGATGACTTGAAGGCCGCGCTTCAATATGCTGCGCGCAAGCTGTAGCACGGAGGGACCTAGTCAAAATGATCTCCAAAGAGTTGATCAAGTCCGAAATAGAAAAGGTGCCTGATGACCGGTTGGAAGATCTGTATTGCCTGATTAAGGGTTATTCCCAATCTCGCGCGGCCAATGGCCGCAGCCTGATGTCGAAACTTAGAGACATTACAATCGACGGGCCGGAAGACTTCGCGGAAAATATAGATCTTTATTTGACTGGAGAAAAAACGGTTGGCTGAGGCTTTTGTTGATACCTCGTTCGTCATTGCTTTGGTCAATAGACGCGATCAATACCACAGTCAGGCGGTTGAACTTGCTTCCCGATTTGACAAGCGACCGCTTGTTACAACGGATGCCGTTCTCCTCGAAATTGGAAACGCGTTGGCGAGAAATTTCAAAAGCGATTCAATCCAAATCATCGAACACTTCCTTACTTCCGAAGAAATCCAAATAGTTAATCTGAATCCTGAACTGTTTCGGCGAGCCTTTGAATTGTATAGATCTCATCTCGATAAGGCTTGGGGACTCATCGATTGCATCTCGTTCATCGTGATGAGAGATCTCAGCCTTTCAAAAGCGCTGACGGCAGACCAGCATTTTAAGCAAGCAGGCTTCAATGTCTTAATAGGAAGTCAGACCTAAGCTTCCTGTGTCGCGGAGAATTACCAGATGAAACGATCCACTCGCGGATGCGGATGCGCCATTGCGGTGTTGTTCGTCGTGCTGGGCGCGAGCGCGTTTGTGTTCTGGAAATGGGGATTGCCCTGGTGGCGTTCGCGTCCGCCGAAACCTGCCGGCGAGTTGCAAGTTCACGTACTCGATGTCGGACCGATCGAAGGCGATTCCATCTTGATTATCTCGCCGGCCGGCAAAGCTGCTTTGATTGATACCGGCGACACCGGCAAGGGCAAA
>QHXG01000759.1:0-354 GCA_003222845.1 Acidobacteriota bacterium
CGGCACTTCATTGCCACCGAGTTCATCGATGGCGTGACGCTGAGGAAACATCTCTCAATCGCGCCCATGGATTTCTCGGAGGTTTTGAACATCGCGATCCAGATAGCCGGCGCGTTAGAGGAAGCCCACGCGGCGGGCATCATTCATCGCGACATCAAACCCGAGAACATAATGATCCGTCGCAACGGCCACGTGAAGGTCCTGGACTTTGGCCTGGCCAAATTGACTGAAGCATCTCTATCAGAGGACGAAACCGATAACGAAGCGGTGACGCGTGCGCTGGTTCAAACCGATGCCGGAGTAGTGATGGGGACATCGCAATACATGTCTCCCGAACAGGCGCGCGGTAAACCG
>QHXG01000759.1:605-3150 GCA_003222845.1 Acidobacteriota bacterium
CCGAGCTTGAGCGCTCAATGGCGCCGGAGAGATTGACGGGCTCGCTCAGTGTCGCAGAGCCAGGGCAGACCGATGCTGAAACTCAAAGCGCGCCTCCGATCCTTGACACATCGGTTCCCGGCGAGGCCAAGACGAGCGGCTCGGCGCCCGGCGCGGCGGACACGCGCGCTTCGAGCACGGCATACATCGTCGGCGAGATCAAACGGCATAAGACCGCAGTTGCGGTTATCGCGCTGGCAGTTGTCTTAATCGCGGTGGCAATCGCTTTCGTCTGGTCTTCTCGCAAAAGCGCCACCCTTACCGACAAGGACACAATTCTTCTGGTTGACATGAACACAACCGGCGAACCTGTCTTTGACGGAACGCTCAAGCAAGCTCTGGCTGTGCAACTCGGTCAATCCCCTTTTCTAAATATCTTTTCCGAAGATCGCGTGCGCGAGGCGCTCAAGTTTATGGGACGTTCGCCGGACGAGCGCGTGACGAGAGACGTTGGGCGAGAGATTTGCCAGCGCCAGGGATTGAAAGCAATGCTCGTGGGTTCGATTGCGAGCTTGGGAAACCATTACGTTATCACGCTGGAAGCTATCAACGGGCAGACGAGCGACGCGATTGCAAGCGAACAGGCGGAAGCTGAAAACAAGGAACAGGTGCTTCACGCGCTTGGCGAAGCGGCGATGAAGTTAAGAGAGAAGTTGGGCGAGTCGCTTCAATCAATCCAGAAGTTCGACGCGCCGATCGAACAGGGCACAACCTCTTCGCTTGAAGCCTTGAAAGCCTTCTCACTGGGAGTTGAACAGCAATTAAAGGGCAAGTATCTCGAAGCTATCCCATTTCTCAAACGCGCGACGGAAATAGACCCTAATTTCGCACTCGCTTATGCTCGGATGGCCTCAATTTATTATAACAGCAGGCAGTTTGACCTTGCTGCCGAAGCTTCGCAAAAAGCATACGAGTTGCGCGATCGACTCAGCGAGCCCGAACGGCTCTATATCTCTGCCGGTTATTACGACAACGTAACCGGGGAACTGGAGAAGTATCTTGAGACGTTGGAACTGTGGAAACGGACGTATCCGCGCGAGGCTGCGCCGCACAACAATCTGGCTCTTAAATACAACGAGCTTGGTCAATTCGATAAAGCGCGGGAAGAAGCGCGTGAAGCGATTCGCCTCAATCCGAATTCGGCTTCCGGCTACTCTCTTTTAGCCATCGCCTTAGTAGGTCTCAATCGCTTCGATGAGGCGAAGGAAATCATCAAGCAGGCGCTGGCGCAGAAGCTCGAAACCTCAGCCATGCGTAGAACTCTTTATCGGATTGCTTTTGTCCAAGGTGATGCGACGACGATGAAGGAACAGATCGAATGGATAAACGGAAAGCCGGATGAATATCTTGCTCAAAGTTGGCAAGCCGAGACTGTCGCGTTTTCAGGTCAACTGCGAAAAGCCAAAGAATTTTCCAACCACGCCTTTGAGTTAGCCGCAGCCCGCGACTTGAAAGATGTGGCAGCGCAGATTGCGGCAGGAGCCGCAGCGCGGGATGCGCTCTTGGGAGATTGCCGGCTGGTGAAAGAGCAGACCGCAAAGGCACTCGGCATATCGCACCGTCAGCTTACGATGGTACCTGCGGGCAACGCACTGGCTACCTGCGGCGAGCTCAGCCAAGCACAAACTATTATTGACGAGCTGGTCAAGCGTTTTCCGAAAGACACCCTGCTCAATAAGGTTTCGCTGCCGCTCGTTCAAGCCCGCATTGAACTGCATAGAGGCAATCCGGCTCAGGCGATTCAGTTGTTGGAGACGACCAGACCCTTTGAAGGATACGCTCTTTTCCAGATCGCCTACTTCCGCGGTCAGTCATACCTCAATCAACAAAAGGGAGCGGATGCCGCAGCCGAATTCCAGAAGATACTCGACTACCGGAACTGGCAGACTGGCTCTCCTCTATACCCGCTCGCGCAATTGGGCCTGGCACGCGCCGCCGCGCTTACCGGCGACACGACGAAGGCACGCAAAGCCTATCAAGATTTCTTCGCGCTCTGGAAAGATGCAGACCCAGACATCACCATTCTGCAAGAGGCCAGACGGGAGTCCGAGAAGCTGAAATGACAGACAGCCGGTCAACGGATTAGCTTTCACCGTGATGAGCAGCACCATTCCCGCAGGCGCACGATTAGGTCGTTACGAAATCCGCGCCAAAATCGGAGCGGGCGGAATGGATGAAGTGTATCTGGCGCAGGATAATCTACGCGGCGCTCGGCGACAAGGATCAGGCCTTCGCCTGGCTCGAGAAGTCAGTCGCAGAGCATGATTTGATAATTGCTCGACTCAGAGTCGATCAAAGATTCGACAACCCGCGCTCTGATCCGCGCTTCGCGGATCTGGTGAAGCGCGTTGGTTTGCCTCAGTAGCGCAAACTGTTAGTTTTGCGTCAGCGTGAGACTCGCAAGCTGACAGCTTGCGCTAGATCATTTTAATGGAGGAAATGTATGTCGCATCTAATTGCTGCTGCCATCCTATTCGGACTTGTCTCTGCCATCTCGATTGGGGCT
>QHXG01000760.1 GCA_003222845.1 Acidobacteriota bacterium
GTTCCTGATTCTTTGGTTGTGCCAGAGCGCAGTGGCCGGCACGCTGCTCCGCGGCTGGCCGCTCGGATTCTTTTAAGTTGATGCATTATGAATGGCGAAAGGTGATTAGCAATTAAAAGGACACCTTCAGTGCTTGAAAAGTGCTTCAAAACTCCTATTTACGATTTCTGATTTCCGATTTACTATTCCCGCCGAGTGATTCAATGTTCCGAAGATAACCGCGGCCTCACCTTCGCGGTTCGTGTTGTTCCTCGTGCGTCGCGTAGCGAATTAGTCGGCGAACAGCGTGGAGCGTTGCGCGTGAGAATAGCGGCGCCACCCGTAGAGGGCGCTGCTAATAAGGAGTTGATAAAGTTGCTGTCGAAGTCATTCAAACTTCCGAAGAATGCGGTACAGATAATTTCGGGATTGACCTCCAGGAACAAGATAGTTCGAATTAAGGGCGCAGACGCTACCAGACTTCAGCAATTGATCTCTTTGAAATAAACGAGACCCCCCAATGGAGCTGTCAACCATTTCTCGCTACCGAATTCTCGAAAAGCTGGGCTCGGGCGGCATGGGCGAAGTCTACCTGGCTGAGGACATGCGACTCGGACGGAAGGTCGCGCTCAAGTTGCTCGTCGAAGACCTCACCGAGAACCGTGAGCGCCTGGGCCGGTTCGATCAGGAAGCCTATACGGCTTCGGCCTTGAATCATCCAAATATTCTGACTATTTATGAGATGGGCGACGAAGCCGGGCGGCACTTCATCGCTGCCGAGTATATCGATGGAGTGACCTTGCGAAGGCGTCTCACAACTTCGCCGATGGATCTTTCGGAAGTGCTGAGCGTCGCAATTCAAGTCGCCGACGCGTTGGAAGAAGCACACGCCGCCGGAATCATTCATCGCGACATTAAACCCGAAAACATAATGATTCGCCGCAACGGGCACGTTAAGGTTTTGGACTTTGGACTCGCAAAGCTCACCGAAAGAACAGTCACCGAAGAGACCGACACTGAGGCGGTAACACGCGCCCTGGTCCAAACGGATGCGGGCATGGTGCTGGGAACATCGCAATACATGTCGCCCGAGCAGGCGCGCGGCAAACCGATCGATGCGCGCACCGACATCTGGAGCCTCGGCGTCGTCCTCTACGAAATGGCCACCGGTCACCCGCCATTCACGGGCGAGACCAAGACCGACGTCGTCGTCGCGATTGCCAGGTCCGATCCTCAGCCGCTAACTCGTTTCTCCCGCAACGTTCCCGCCGAACTCGAATGGATTGTGATGAAGGCGTTGCGCAAAAACGTCGAAGAGCGTTATCAAACCGTCAAAGAGTTCGAATCCGATCTGAAGAAACTGAAGCAGCGACTTGAGTTCCAAACCGAATTGGAACGATCGATACCTCCTGACAGACTTAGCTCGCTGGCCGCCGCGGGGCTGACTCTCACGGACACTGAAATTCAAATTACGCCCTCGGGCCTCTCGACATCGGTTCCTCCGGAATCGAGATCGCCCGGCGGGTTTCCCGGCGCCGCGCAAACCCGAGCATCGAGTGCCGAATACATCGTCAGCGGAATCAAGCAACACAAGGCGGTAGTTGCGATTGCTGCGATGGCCGTTGTTTTGGCCGCGTCGGCAATCATTTATTGGTCGAGTTTCCGCAGCCGCGTCGCGTTTACTGACAAAGACACGATTTTGTTGGCAGACTTTGTCAACACGACCGGCGATTCGGTTTTTGATGGCACGCTCAAGCAAGCGCTGGCAGTCCAGCTCAGACAATCGCCCTTTCTGGATATTTTTTCCGAAGATCGCGTGCGCGATGCATTGAAGTTCATGAATCGCTCGCCGGACGAACGTGTGACGCGCGAGGTAGCGCGCGAGATTTGCGAGCGCCAGGGAATTAAGGCGATGTTACTCGGATCGATCTCCGGCCTCGGAAGTCATTACGTTATTTCTCTTGAAGCCGTGAACGCCAACACCGGTGATTCGATCGCGACTGAACAAGTTGAGACGGACGGCAAAGAGCAAGTTTTGAAATCGCTCGGGCAGGCCGCCTCGAAGCTGCGCGAAAAGTTGGGCGAGTCACTGGGTTCGATTCAGAAGTTTGACGCCCCAATCGAGCAGGTGACGACGTCATCCCTGGATGCGCTCAGGGCTTACTCTATGGGCCTTGAGCAACACTCGAGCGGAAATTACCCGCAAGCAATTCCTCTATATAAACGCGCCATCGAGCTCGATAACAATTTCGCGATTGCCTATGCGCGTCTCGCCACCGTCTACAACAACACCGGCAAGTTCGAGCTATCGCGTGAAGCTTCGGCGAAGGCTTATGAATTTCGCGACCGGGCTAGCCAGCGCGAGAAGTTGTTCGTGACGGCAAGTTACTACGGCGGCGTGACCGGGGAGTGGGACAAACAGATCGACCAACTGGACGTTTGGAGCCACACGTATCCCAGGGATTGGGAGCCGTTC
>QHXG01000761.1 GCA_003222845.1 Acidobacteriota bacterium
CCGGCTATGGCTGCGAAGACAACTGGCGAAGTGAAACAGAATTCAAGGCAAAATAGAGTTGTTCGTGCAGGTTCCGCGGTTTTTCGTGTTCTTTAGTGGGTCGTTCCCTTATACAGCAAAGCAACGATCCACGAAATCGCACGAAACGACCGAAGAAACACGAATCAGCTAAATGCATACCGAATGATGACACCTGAGCGCTGGCAGAAGATCAAATCAGTACTAGCCGCCGTCCTGGAGCGGCCAGCGGAGGAGCGTGCTGCGTTCCTCGACCATACTTGCGATGGCGATGAATCCCTGCGCGCCGAAGTTGAATCGCTCATGGCCCATCAAGAGGCGGGCGACAGCATCGTTGATTCGGCGAAAATTTCTTCGCAGATCAGTCTGGCGTCCGCGATCTTAAGCGGCGAATTTCTGTCGGATGAATCGTCGGATTTCGACGAAACTCCGGACGATGACATCGCCGGAATCTCGCGCGTAGGCCCCTACAAAATCATTCGCGAGCTCGGACGCGGCGGCGTGGGCTCGGTTTATCTCGGCGAACGCGATGATGATCAGTATCGACAGCAAGTCGCCGTCAAGCTGATTCGCCGCGGCATGGACACGGATTTTGTCGTGCGCCGCTTTCGCAACGAGCGGCAGATTCTCGCGGCCCTTGATCATCCCAACATCGCGCGTTTGCTCGATGGCGGCACGACGGAAAACGATCGACCTTACCTGGTGATGGAGTACGTCGAGGGCCTGCCGGTCGATCACTATTGCGATCTGCACACGCTCGACACCGAAGACCGACTGAAACTCTTTCAACGGGTTTGCGCCGCCGTCCATTACGCGCATCAGCATCTCGTCATCCACCGCGATATCAAACCGACCAACATCCTGGTAACCAAAGAAGGCGTGCCGAAGCTGCTCGACTTTGGTATCGCCAAGCTGCTGACGCCCGAGCTGGCGGCGCAGACGCTTGACCCGACCCTGACCGCGATGCGCTTGCTCACGCCCGCTTACGCCAGTCCCGAGCAGATCAAGGGCCAACCAATCACGACGGCCACGGATGTTTATTCGCTGGGCGTGCTGCTGCATGAGTTGCTCACCGGGCACAAACCTTATCGCGTCGATAGCCGCGCGCCGCTCGAAGTGATGAAAGCAGTTTTGGAAAAGGAACCAACTAAACCGAGCACGGCGGTGATGATTACGGAAACAACCGGTAGCGGCAACGGCTCCGCTTCCATTGCGCTCACGCCTGACTTGGTGAGCAAGACGCGCGATGCGACGCCTGATCGTCTGCGACGGCGACTGCGCGGCGATCTGGACAATATCGTCTTGACGGCGCTGCGCAAAGACCCGCAGCGGCGATACGCGTCAGTCCAACAATTCTCGGAAGATATTCGGCGGCATCTCAAAGGCTTGCCGGTCATCGCGCGCGCCGATACTTTCGGCTATCGCGCGACAAAATTCATTCGCCGCAATCGAATCAGTGTAGCGGCTGCGGCGATGGTCCTGATTACTCTGGTTGGCGGCATCATCGCCGTCAATCAGCAACGCCGGCGCGCCGAGCGTCGCTTTAATGACGTACGGAAGTTGGCGCATTCCGTCGTGTTTGATTATCACGACGCGATTGCCGATCTGCCCGGCTCAACTCCGGCGCGGCAGCGAATGGTCAAAGACGCGCTTGAGTATCTCGACAGTCTGGCGAACGAGGCCTCAGGCGATCGCACATTACAGCGCGAATTGGCCACGGCCTACCGGAAGATCGGTGACGTCCAGGGCAACAGCAACATGGCCAATCTTGGCGACACCAGCGGCGCGCTTGCCAGCTATCGCAAGTCGCTCGCGATTCGGCGACTATTGGCGCAATCAGATCCTGCTAATACAGAAATCCAAATTGAACTGGCGGAAAGCTACGAACGAATCGGCGACGTGCTGCGAACCAGCGGCGATGTCAGTGAAGCCGACCATAATTACCAGCAGGCAATCAATCTACTTGAAACAACTGATAATCGATCGCAACAACAAAAACTCGCCGACCTTCTTTATCGCGTCGGGAATCTCAAAGGTTATCCGCGCACGTCGAATCTGGGCGATACGAAAGGCGCGCTGGAATATCACAGTCGCGCGTGAATCGTTGTCAGCGACGAATCCCAACGATATCAATCTGCGAGTCGATCTTGCTGAAAGCCATCGCTCGATTGCCAACATTCTGGCCGCGGCGGCTAACGATCTAAGCACTGCGGAGCCGCACGCGCGGCAAGCTGTCTCAATCGCACAAGGCCTGCCAGGCGGAGAGACGAACTCGCGAGCTTTAAGAGTTCTCACCGAAGCTGAAGATGCCCTCGCCCGACTGTTGATGTTGAAAGGTGAAACAAACGATGCAATGGACGTTTGCCTCGAATCTTTGAAAACCGCCGGTCGCCTATTGGCCATCGATCCAAAGAACATGCAGGCGCGCCAGGATCTCGCGTCAGGCCATACGCTCGCCGGCAACATCACGACGCGGAAGGGCGATTTCGCCGCCGCGCTGAAACATCATCACGAGTCGCTCGCGATGAACCTGGCGATCGTCGCTGACGATCCCGATAACGAAGCGGCCAAACATTGGATCGGACAGAATTACATCAACATCGGCAACGCTTTCATTCAGACAAGCGATTTGAGAGCAGCCCTCCGCAGTTATCAACAGGCAGCGATGGTCCTTGAAGCGCTTTATCAGAAAAGGCCCGGCGACATCCAGGCAATACAGTTTCTCGCTCGCGCCTACGATGATATAGGCGAGACACTAGCGAAACTAGGTGACCTGAAAGCCGCATTGGAGGGTGTCACCCACGCCAGCGAATTTGCCGAGCGAGCAATCGCCCGCGATTCTGCAAACGACATCATGCGGCGCTTGATGGCAAAAACATATTTCGATGTCGGCGAAGTTCGCAGCTCTCTTGGCGCGCAATCAAAGGCGGCCGAAAGAAGCGGACAGGAACAGTGGCTCGAAGCACGCCAGGCTTACCAACGTAGTCTGGACCTGTTCCTCGACTTACGCAGCAGAGGGACCTTGACGAAAGAGTTTGCCGGCAAGCTCGATGAGATTCCCCGCAAAATCGCAGCCTGTGACGCCGCTCTGGCAAAGAATGATCGACCAGTACGTAAATAGCGTGAATTGATCACAGCATCCACTCACTGCGATTGTCATAGTAAGCGGGCGAGCGATCGGGAAACCGCTTCTTATATTTCTTATATCGCTCATGCCAGTACTTGTAACGTCGATCAGACGAGCGAAGTTTCTTGTGTGGAATCGCTCGCAGGTGATCTTCGATCTTGTGCATGTTCCGATCGTTGAAGCGCCAGTCATAATTGCCAAGATCGTAGAGACTCGTCAGGCCAAAGCCTTTAATGCGGCCGGTCATGTCGATGTAAGGGTCGAAGTAACTCCAAACCAACTGTCTTAGATTGCGAAACACAGGTTTGCGTCCATGCAATCCAATATCGCGCGAACGAGCAATCGCTCCCCACAGTCCGTCTTTCTGAAATACAAAGATGACGTGATCGAGCAAGTCCCACGATTCAATGTCGAGCAAGAGTGGTGAGTAACCGTGCTGTTCCAGAATTACCGCGGCGGCCACCCCGGCTTCAAGACAATGCGCTTCGTTTCGTTTCACCACTTCACGAAACGAGCGCATCGTGCCGCCTTCCCGCTCCCAGTTGTAAGGCATTGAAGTCAGCCATCGCTGCACGTGGGCGGGAGTCCGCAGCCGTTGAATCAGCTTCCACTCTTTTGCAGTGAAGGCTTCACGCGGCGGTGGTCCGATCATAATGGAAGGAAGTAGCATAGACTTTAGTCTGTGTAAATCGTCAACACGAATTTAATTGCTCTATGAAATCAGCGGTTTCCCGAAAGGTTTGCGAGGCGGTTCACCATCGTTACAGAACCGCGAGCGGTAGGACCGGCCTTTAGTTGTCAATGGACACCTTTAATAAGGGGCGGTCGCTACCGCTCGCGGTTCTGTAACTGGACTCGGTTCGCCCGCTTGCTTCTAACATCAGTCTAATGTCAGACTTAGATTCAATTATCTACCGCAATTCGTGATCAAAGATCGGAGCACATCATGAGTTCTCCTGTACAAAAGACAATCGAACGTAATCCGGCGAAGCCGCTCAGCGCCAACGTTCATCTGCTCAATTGGGTCGAGAAGATGGCCAACCTGACTAAACCTGACGCGATTCACTGGGTCGACGGCTCGCCAGAAGAGGACCAGGCGCTAAAAGCTGAGATGGTCGCGAGCGGCACGCTCATCAAGCTCAACGAGGAACTCTGGCCTGGTTGTTACTACGCGCGTTCGCACCCAAGTGACGTCGCTCGGGTCGAA
>QHXG01000764.1 GCA_003222845.1 Acidobacteriota bacterium
CTGATCCGCTTTCAATTCCTCCATTCTCTTTTCCAGGAAATCCATGACTTCGCGATATTCGATGTAGCGGTAATCAGATTTACCTTTGAAGATTGGATACGTTCGTTTGACTGTCGGCAGATCAACATTCCTATAAATCACGACCTTGACATCATCTCTGCCATTCGGGTCATCTGGCCCCTGGCTGTTCCATTGATACCACTCAGATCCTAGTAACTCATAAGAACTGCTTGGAGGACCAAAATCTGAGTACCGCATGGCGAAGCTATTTGGAAAATGCGAGCGATTGTGATGAACCCAGATAGGAAAGGCAATCACTCCAAATACAAATGTCAGAATTAGAATAGCCAAATTAGTTTTGGTGA
>QHXG01000765.1 GCA_003222845.1 Acidobacteriota bacterium
TGCGCACAAATTCCTCAGCACCATACGGTCTATCCGTTTCCAGGAAATTGTGGCCGGCTTTAGGCAGAACTATGATCGTAAAATCCTTGTTCCCTGCCTTGCGAAAAGCGCCCTCCAAAATGGGCACACTCTGCTTTGTGGGCACCGCCTCATCCAGTTCTCCATTCAGAGCCAAAACCGGTACGGTGACCTTCTGCAAAATAGGAAGCGGATCGTAGGTAAGCGGATCGCGCAATCCTTTGGCCGTAGCCTCGTCTGGCGGAATCTTAAGTGAAGGAAACCATCCGGCCCGTACATAAGGAAACCATTTTTCATTCTTCGACCTATCAATCTCAGCCTTGAGGTCTCCCATTCGGTGTTAGTCAAAATCGTGCGATGGATGAGTTGGCGAAGAGCAAGTGCTTTGGTGATGTCTGCTTCAGAAAAGTTATCCCGCCGCAGATTACTTTCAATTTCGTAAAGGATATTCTCGGTTACAGGCAGCGCTGAAGGAACTCTAAGAATAAGAAACCCAACGTCAGGCGAAAGAGTGGCCGCAAGCGGTGCAATCCATGCTGTTTGACTGTCACCATAGAGCCCAATCCGGCGAGGATTAATATTCCTCCGTTGCTTGAGCATCTCAACTCCCGCTAGAACCTCTCGTGCCCTCTCCTCAAAGCTGGATTTTAGATAGTTTGACTCTGAACCGCCGATGGTTCGGCGTATCGGGGTCATTACAGCAAGCCCCTGGCGAACGTAAAAGTACTGGCCGGGGCCGTTGTCAGGACCCAAAAAGTACCCTTGCCCTATATCGATCAGCGCGGGGTGCAGCCCCGCCGTAGCAGGAACCAAAAGCTTCGCTGTGACCGTCGCGTCACCGTATTTGTAACTCACTTCCTCCTCGTTGTACGGAAGTCTTTTACCGGTGATCGGGCGACCACCATTTTCCTTCCATATCAGACCCGATACTTTCCCTTGCTTATTCTTGAGGAACGTTACTCTCAGCTCAACTGGAAAAGGAATACCTATTGACGGGCCGGAAAAGAACGATGTTTCCGATGATGGATAAAGGAACCTTGTGTGTCTGGTCTTGGAGTCAATGAACCAAAGGTGATTCCCAATAGGTCCCATATCAATGAACCGATCAGGGCTGAGTTGATAACTTCCCGAATACTCTTCATTGAGCCTGAGATTTACTTTCGCCGTACGAACTAATCCGAATTTCCCCTTTCGGTCGCCTTGCACGAACTCACCCGAAATCGATTCACCTTCAAGTACCCCATCAAAGACCGCGACGGCCGTCCTGCCCTGCCACTCGATATGTACATGAGGAAATTCGAAGATAACTTGTTTCAGCGCAAGTCCGGTGCGGTTTTGTTGGGGAAAATCCAGAGTGCCTTTGATGGTTGCGCCTTCACTCTTGAAGGTCAAGTTGATGGATTGCCACTCTCTTCCAAAATCTATTCCACCAGTCCAATCACCCTCGAGGGTGTGCTGCGCTTGGCACGGCAATACATAGAGGTAGCCAAACACCAGCGTCACGATCCCAATCACCGGCAGTTTTCTCATTATGCTCATCCTTTCCAGCAAAGCAGTCCTAATGCATTAGACCTATCGATTGGTGACTGTGTCTAGCATAGCTAAAACTTCTTTGCGCTCGATTTGTATCTGGTTAGCGGGAACGAAAAGCTGCGCGATATTGACCCGGAGTGATTCCCATCATGCGTTTGAAGGTTCTTGAAAAGTGACTCTGATCGTAAAAGCCGGTTTGTGAAGCGATCAGGGCGAGCTGACAATCAGTCGTAGATATCTCACGACAGGCGGACTCGATGCGAAGCTTACGGACATATTCTCCGATCGTACAGTGATGATATCGACGAAAGATGCGAGCGAGATGAACGGGGTGAGTGCCCACAGATCTAGCAATGTCGTCAAGCGTCAGGGACTCGGAGAAATGAGCATGAAGAAACTCTCTAGTTTGATCGAGCGATTTCGGTGGCCTGCGCCCGGATATCTTTAGGTGGTGACGGGACAACTCGGCCATCACTTCCAGCGCCAGCCCCTCAATTGCGAGTGAGGAAGCGTCGTCTGCAACTTGGAATTCTTTGTAAAGCCTTGTTGCAAGCCAGACCGACAGGTCCCCGTGATATGCCGCAGAGTCGCCTAACGAAACGTGGCCTTCGCGAACGCGTTCCAGCCATACGGGCTCGACCTCAATTATCAAGCAGTCCACTTCCGACTCATGGAAACGCTGAGCATGGCTTTCACCTGCGGGACGGGTTATTAAGGATAAGGGCCGAACTTCACGGTTTTTTCTATCATAGACTTCAGCAAAGATACCTTTTCGGACGAGACACAGTTGCGGGAGATCGTGCGAGTGTTCAGG
>QHXG01000758.1 GCA_003222845.1 Acidobacteriota bacterium
TCGTAACCAATCTGACGAACGGCATGACGCGGGCGCAAGCGCTACGCTCGGTCGTCGAGGATAACAATTTTAGCTCCGCGCAATTCAACCAGGCATTCGTGCTGATGCAGTACTTCGGTTACCTGCGGCGGAACCCGAACGATTCTCCCGACCAGAACTTTGACGGCTATAACTTCTGGCTTACAAAGCTGAATCAATTCAACGGTAACTTCGTCAATGCCGAGATGGTCAAGGCTTTCATAACTTCAACTGAATATCGCCAGCGCTTTGGACCTTGAGAGGTCACCGTAAGTGTACAGACGAACTGCTTCTAAGAAGGGCTTCCGGGCGAGTAGTCGGCCGCGGCTCTTCGTCGCAAGAGTAGCGCGGCGTGCTCCATGCTGCGGCAGTTTGAATTATTCTTGGGAGATTCATGCGTCTCAGCAGATCGTCGGAGCGGGGATCGGTGCGCAGACCGTCAAACATAGGATCGACCTTATAAAGCGCCATGGGACCGTCTCGATGGTCCGCAGCCTCGTAAAGTAGTTTGAAGGCCTGTTCTTTTTGTCCCAGCCCCACAAGAATCAACGCTTCGTACGTGTCGGCATAGACTCCGCGGGGTCGAACCTGCCGTGTGATTTCATTGAGCTCTTCCTGCGCCTTGGTTCTCTCGCCCGAAGCCGCGTAGGCATAACCCAGTCGCGCATTCATTTCTCCGGCTTTACCGCCAAAGAGCGTTATTGCCCTTTGAAGTTCTGCGATCGCTTCTTCGTATCTTCCCTGCCTGGCGTACACCTCACCGAGCCGCTCTCGCGCAATACCGAAATTCGGGTCCATCTCGAGGGCCTTCTGCAGGGCTGCCAGTGCCTGATCGTTTTGCCGCGCAAGGTAATAGTGTGTCCAACATCGGTATTGATAATCAAAGAAACCGGATCGATCTGTCTGGCGCGCTCTATCTCAGCTATAGCTTCAGCGGATCTTCCCATTGAGATCAGGTTGTATGCATGCCAATGACGGCCCGTTACATAATTCGGATTGAGAGTGATGGCGCGCTCGAACTCTTTTTCAGCCCCTGACCAATCCCATCCCACCGCGCTCTTGTAGTAAGCAAACGCGGCATGCGGTTCCGCCAGCGAATCGTCCAGCTCGATCGCTTTTGCTACGAGGAAGTCGAAGGTAGGCAGAGCTAATAGCAGGTCGCTGGCCTCACTGAAGTAAAGCATATGACAGTCAGCCAAGCCGGCGTAGCCCGGGGCGAAGGATGGATCAATTTCAATCGATTGCTTGAAGTATTCGACCGCTTTCCTGCCGCCCGTTGCTGTTCGCTTGTTCCAGAAGTAGCGGCCTTTCAGATAAGCTTCGTATGCGTCAATGTTTCGCGGGTGTTGTTTCGCCAACAAACTTTTCGAATGCTCGCCTTTTGCGGTAGCGATCTCCCCGGCGACTTGTTCTGCGATCTCGTCTTGAATTGAGAAGATGTCCGCGTAATTCTCTTCAAAAGTTTTACTCCAAAGCAGCGTATTGTCGCGCGTACTGAATAACTGCGCCTTCACCAGCAGCCGTGTCCCCGTCTTTTGTATACGACCGTCGAGCACCGCATTGACGCTCAACTCGCGGCCAACGAGGGCAGGGTCGTAATCGCTGCCTTCGTATTTCTGTACCGCGCTCGCGGGCCGTACGCTGATCTGATTCAGATGACCGAGTTGCGTGATCAATGCGTCGGCTATTCCGACACCGAGGTAGCGAGCTTTACTCTCTTCGTCAACCGTGTCGAAAGGAAGCACAGCGAGCGAGTGGATTTCCGCGATCTTTGCCGTCCGCATTCTTCTCTGTGCAAGCGAGTGGTAAGAGAAAGCACCTATGCCCAGAACCAAGATCAATCCTGCCGACGCAGCTAAAGGCATGTTCCATCGTCGCGGATAAGATCCGGCTTTTCCAGTCACACCCGGCGCGTGATTGAGATCCGCGCCTGTTTCCTCCTCACGCTCAACAATCTCCTCTTTAACAACTATGCGTTCCCGACTGTGGCTCTCTACCACGACGGCATCGCCCTCGATGAGGATTTCTCGCACGGGAGCGATGAAGCGATAGCCAACTCTCGGTATGGTCTTCACGTACTGATGACCACCCTGATCTTCGCCAAGGGCCTTACGCAAGAGAAAGACGTTCTGCGTGAGGTTCGACTCTTCGACGAAGCTATCCGGCCAGAGCGCTGCCATCAACGCGCTTTTCTGAAGCACGTGTCCGCCGTTTTCCACCAGCAGCAGGAGCATCTCAAACGCTTTCGGCGGGAGTTGGACCGGTTGTCCTTCGCGAAGCAAAAGATGCTCGGCCGCGTCGAGACGGAAGGGGCCGAATTCGAAGTGCTTGTGGGCCATGGACTTAAGCTAAATCAGAAGCCATTGAGAAATTATTGATCTTTCACTGAGGACATTCTTGCCTCGGCTGAATTAACTTGCCCGCCATTCTACGGCAACAACGTTCCTAAGCAAAGGGCAAGTTGAAAACAAAGACCAAGACCACGACGCGTATCACGGAAATCACAGTCGAGAGGCATGAGTTCCACGTCATCAAGAGAGTTGGCCGAAAGTTCGCTTGGTGCTCGGAGTGCGGGCGCGGGACGCAAACGATGACGTTGGAAGAAGCAATGGCTTTCGCCGGCGTGAGTCGGGCCATTTTCCCCGTTTGGGTCAGGACTGGCGGGATTCATCTCACCGAGACAGCGGAGGGACGGCTGTCGATCTGCGTCAATTCACTTCGGCGACAAAATCTCTAGATGTGACCAAAGGTTCGGAACCGGCGCGAAAGCCAAGGAGTCGAGATCATGAAAGGCAAGCAAGACCATCGCTTTGGAATGTTTTCCATAGTGCTCATCCTCACTGGTGTTCTGTTTTGCCTGGCGGCACTTCGGTTCACACCCGCTGGCGCCGGCGCTGGTTCGCTGCCGGCCGCACAGTCGAATCGTCAGCCCGTGGCGCCCGCTGATTCAGAAAGGTCTGCCCGATCTCGCTTCAGCACTCTCTACGACCGTTTCGGCCAGGACCCTATCAAGGTCCCAGACCCACTGACGCCACTGTCTCCGCAGACACCTGGAATATCTTTTACCGCCGTAACGTACACCGGTTTTGCCACTCCGGATCCCGCGATCGGGGTGGGCCTAACTCAAATCTGCGTCGTCGTCAACGGGCGCATCCGCACCTTCACCAAGACCGGCATGAAGGACGGGGCGCTTGACGAGCCTACCGACAACT
>QHXG01000745.1 GCA_003222845.1 Acidobacteriota bacterium
GCCCGCCTGGTCGGAAATCGCGCGCATCGTCGTCCGCTCATATCCGCGCTCGCGAAGCAAATCGAGCGCGGTGTTAAGAATCAGCGCGCGGGTCTGCTCGCCCTTAGGAGTCTTGGTGTGCATGGATTTTCTTTCAGAACTCATTCGATTCACCTCGACAAGCCGGCGGCGCGGCTGATCTGATAACGATGCTGCGAGACTAGCGAGACCACTCGCCGCGTGGTCGGCAATAACTCGGGCGATGCCAGTCGATACGACCAGTCGTGATATCGGCAGAGTGTCCACAAAACCATCAGCCAGGCTTTCGGGCCAAAATAAACCGCGCCCTGATCGCTAATCGCGGTAAGATCCTCGGAAGTCAGTTCGTGATTCAATTGCGGGTAACGCCGACGGGCAGCGTCCGTCTTGATCGGTATCATCTTGAGTTCAACTAATTTCGGTTGTTCGGCGAGCCAGCCCTGAACTCTTCGACAAAGTCCACAGGCAGGGTCGTACAGCAGTGTCAGCGTCGTCATCCTACACCTCCTGGACGGGCGTGAAAGCGTCCGGATAAACCGGCGGCGCGCCGTTTCGCATCGTCGTGCGGCGACGCATGCGGCTGAAAATGAACAGATTGAAGAAGTGCATCCCACCCAAAACCAGTAGCACCGTTCCGACTTTTACAGAGAGGGCTTCGATGCTTTCTTTCGCGGACGCGATCTCGTAACCGAGCTTCAGCGCCAGACTGACATAGCCGAGATTGATGAGATAGAAACCCACCACCAGCAGGTGATTGACCGAATCTGCGAGCGGTTCATTGCCGTGAAAGACATCCACCAGAAAGATGCGACCGTTCTTATGGAGCGTATGGGCGACCCAGATTGTCAGCGCGATGCTGATGGTGAGATAGAGCAGGTAAGTGGCAATTTCGATGTTCATAACCGGCCTCCTTTGGAATTGAACACGTTCAACTCTGGCAGCATACGCCCGTAGATTCGGCTTGTCAAGCACTTTTTTGAACGTGTTCAGAGCCGTGCCTATGAAGCTGGGGATAATGGGTCTGTTGGCGGCGCTGTTCGTGGCTCGACGACTAGGGTGGCGTGCATGTCGAACGAGGCCCGCTGCGATGGTGAGGAATTGAACGTTAAGACAACGAATGGTGGTGTACATCGGGAGGCCGAACAACTACTAGGCCTAGCTTGAAACGAGCATTAGTGAACCGGGATCCAGCGCGTGAACCAGTCGAGGTTCCGTCGCATCTGCTCGCGCTGCAGCATCGGCTCGTACAATACATGTCCCCCGCGCGGGTAGATGTCGAACTCCACGGTCTTCCCCAATGCCTTCAGCGCGCGATAAAACTTCCAGGCTCCGCTCACCGGCACCCGCGCATCCCGCTCCCCATGCTGAATCAACAGCGGTGTGGTCACGCGCTGGACGAACGTGAGCGGCGAGTGCGCGGCGTACGACTCGCGGCTTTCCCACGGTCGCTTGAAATAATCGACCATGAACTGACCGCCATCCGACAAGTAGTACTCGTCCGTGAGATCGGTGAGGCTGGCGCCGGCTGACGCGGCCTTGAAGCGTCCGGTCTGCGTAACGATCCAATTGGTCATATAGCCGCCGTACGATGCACCCATCACTCCGAGCCGCTTTGGATCTGCGATGCCTTGCGCGACGAGCTGATCGACGCCCGCCATTATGTCCTTGTAGTCGGCTTCGCCCCACGCGTTGACGATCATCCGCTGACCCGCTTCGCCGTACCCGGCGCCACCGCGCGGCATGGGAAACAGCACGGCGAATCCGGCGCTGGCCATTGCCTCGGTCGGATAAGGATCAACCTGCGGCACAAAGTGCATGAACTGCGGAAAGAGTCCGTAGGTGACACCGCCGCCCGGGCCGCCATGAATATAGAGGAGCAACGGCAGCGCGCGACCGGCAGTCCATCCAGGAGGAGTCAGCAACAGCCCCCAGATCTCCATGCCGTCGAATGATCGCCAGCTAATCGGTTTCAAATCGCCGAGCGCGCGATCGTGGAGTTCGGGATTCACTTCGGTCAGTTTCATCGCGTGTTTGGTTACAATGTCCATCACGAACACGTCGCCAACCGTGCGGCCTTCCGCTGCTTTGTAAGCCAACCATCGTCCGTCATTTGAAATTGTCGGTGCATAGTCCACTGTTTGTCCGGCCACGAGACGCTCGGCATGACCGTCCGCAACCCATAAGCGCGCGATCGGCTGATCGAACATGTGCTCGCCGCGACTGAAGGTGCCGTCGTTCGCTTCGAAGTAGATCGATTTGCTGTCGCGCGCCCACATGTACTCGTTTACCCAGGCGTCGTCCATGCCGAAGGTACGCACCGGGCCGCCGCGCGCCGGCACTACCGCGAGACTGCGCGAAGCCATGATGTCGGTTTTGCCGTTAGTCGTAGTGAACGCCAG
>QHXG01000016.1 GCA_003222845.1 Acidobacteriota bacterium
TCGGCGACCGGATCGAACATCGGGTGCGTCACCTGCAACGCATACGCGACTTGCAGGATGAAACCGGCGGCTTCTTCGCCTTCATTCCATGGACCTTTCAACGCGAGAACACGGCATTAGGGCGCAAGATTAAAGACGAACCCACAGGAATTGATTATTTGAAAATGCTGGCCGTTTCCGTCCTGTTCCTCGACAACATCGAGAACTTTCAATCGTCGTGGCTGACGCAGGGATTGCGTCTGGGCCAGGTCGCATTGCGCTTTGGCGCGAACGACATGGGCTCGATCATGATTGAAGAGAATGTCGTCTCCGCCGCCGGCGCTCACAATCGCGCCGACGAAAAGACTCTGCGCTACTTAATTACTGAGGCTGGATTCATTCCACAGCAACGCGATATTTTGTATCGACACGTCAGCCGCCAACCGCAAGAAGATACTAGTGCGCCAACCTCGCTGCCAAAACGTGAATTGAACGTAATGTCGGTGTCGTAATTGTTTCGCTGTGATAGACTTGTCGCGTCTCTTTCAATAGGAGTTTCTCATGTCCGCTCAAGTAGAAACACTACTCACCAACAAAGATCTTGAGTGCTTGCCCGAAGATGGCAATCGCTACGAGCTCATCGAAGCAGAACTCTACGTGTCCACCGCTCCTGAGCTTATCCATCAGTTCACTGCTGGAAATATTCACTTTGCCTTCGAAAGTTTCTTACGCAAAAATCCAATCGGCAGGATCGTCTACGGTCCCGGAGTTATCTTTAGCGACTATGACGGCGTGATTCCTGACCTAGTTTACCTCAGCAATGAACGACGCCAGGAGATCGCAACGGGAACGCGAATCTACGGGGCACCGAATCTGGTGATTGAAATTCTCTCGCCGGGGGTACAAAACATGGAGCGCGATCGCAAGGTGAAGCTCAAGCTCTATGACAAGTATGGCGTCGATGAGTATTGGATTGTCGATACACGCGCGCGAGCCATCGAAGTTTATCGACGCGAAGATGCTACGCTGAAGTTTTTCACCACGTTTGTCACCGACGAAACCATCACCACGCCACTGCTTCCAGGTTTCAGTTGTGAGGTGCGCGGTCTGTTTTAGGCGCGTGCAATCAAGCACGTGTCAGAACCGCGAGAGGTAGCGACCGGATCACAAAATCAGCCCTAAGAGCAAATGGCGCTTTCATTTGCCTATTTCCGTGCTGATCCGGTCGCTACCGCTCGCGGTTCTGACACGTGCCTTAGTTTTAGCTGAGCTAGGCTGATTTCGCTTGAGGCGCTGATCGCGGCTGTTCGCGTCCTCCCTCACGGTCGGGCCGCCCTTCAGGAACTTCGACGATCAATGGCTCAAATTTGGAGGCATTCACGAGGAGGCCGGAGCCTTCGGCCGTCGGTTTTACTCTGGACAGCAGCACGCGGCTAATGCGGCGCGGCATCAGCAGCGGCGCGAGAGTCGCGGCTGATTCGGCCAGTTGAACTATATCGCCGCCGCCGCGCCAATGTTCGCGCACGATGATGTCATCCGTCCGATCGATCAGGCGCAGCAGGGTAAGCGAGATCAGAAACAGATCGTCGATTTGGCCTACGAACGGAATCATGTCAGGAATGAAATCAAAGGGAATGATGGCGTAGATGATCGCGGCCGCAAACAACGCGCGCTCAACTCGCGGGACGCGCGAATCAACCATCAGACGGGCGCAGAGAACGACCATGTTCGGCAGGAACATGAGCAGGTTCTTCATCCGACTTTTCAGTTGTGCTTTCCCCATCTCTTAAAACCTCGCCGATGCAAGTCGATCGGAGTCAACGGATCTTCTTCGCAGGCATTTTCCGCCCATCCTGATTCAGAATCAACTGGGTCACCTTTCCCTGTTCATCCTTGACGAAAGTAAATTGCGCATTGACAACTTTGAGAAAGAAGTCGGTTTCGGACGACGGAAACAGCTCGAACTTCGGTTGGCCAGTCGCCTGGGCCATCAACTTACCGTCTTCGCTGGTAATCGTGATCGTGAAAGCCGGCCCCAATTGATATTCTCCGGCGTAGGAGTCATAGACTTTGGCATCGACTTTGACTTCTTTTCGCTCAGTTGTCAGCGTTGTCAATTTAGCCGTGGCATTCTTATTTTGCGGATCGAGCTCAAGCGATCTCTTGTAATTTGCGATCGCCAGTTCTTTGTCGCCGTGCAGCATGTAGGCCTCGCCCAGGCTGTCATACACATTCGATGCCTGCGGAAAAATTTCCACATTCAATTTGAAAATCTCGATGGCCTCCGCGACTTTCCTCGTTGACAGCAACCGATAGCCGAGACGGTTCAATTCCATTTCGCCAAAATCGTATTCGCTCGCCGACGAACCGGCTTTCATCTCGCGGTACTGCTTGACTGCGGACGCGACGTCTTTTTCGAGGATTGTTTTGAAGAGCGCGTCGGCAATGGATCGTTTCGGCATTTCGTAAGGCTGGTCGTAAAGAACGCTCATTAGCTCGAGAACCATTTTGTCCAGGTACTGGCCGTCTTCGGAATTATCCAACAACACGATCAGCCGCTTCTCTGGAAGCATGCGCACAATTACCGTGCTAAAACCATTGATTCCGCCGTTATGCTGAACTACCGGGACGGCGAGCTTAGTCGGCGGCGCGAGCGTGGCTTTCGTCATGACAAAACCGTATCCGTAGTTACTCAGATTTGGCTTGAACATCAGGTCTTTCGATTTAGCTGAAAGAACCCGCTCCCCGTATAGTGCCTGGTCCCAGAGATATAAATCTTCGACAGTCGAATAAAGCGAGCCCGCCGCGTAAGGGATGCTCATGTCGAGATACGGCGCAGTTTCATAGCCACGCGGCGTTCTGGAATAGCCGGTGGCGCGATTGCCGATAATTGAGCCCCAGTGATCGTAGCCGGTGTTCTTCATGCCCAGCGGATCGAAAATGTTTTCTTTCAGAACTTGTTCGTAGGGTTTGCCGGCGACTTTCTCGATGATGGCGCCCAAAAGAAAGTAGCCGGAGTTACTGTAAACGAATTTGGTTCCCGGCTCGAATTCGAGATCGCCGCTCGCGTACGTTTTGATGAAATCGTTGACCGCGAAGGGATTGCGGCTGACGTTCTGGAAAAATCCGGGCAGCGACGTGTAACTGGGAATGCCAGAGGTGTGGCTCAACAAATTGTGAATTGTCACTTTCGCGCCGGTGTCCTTGCGATAGTCGGGAAGATAATCGATCAGTTTGCCATCCAGTTTGATCTTGCCTTGCTCAACTAGCTGAAGAATCAAAGTCGCGGTGAACTGCTTGGTGATCGAGCCCAGTCGAAACTTTGTCTCGGGCGTGTTCGGAATATTCCATTCCATGTTCGCTAAACCGAAGCCCTTTTTGTAAATGACCTTGCCGTTGTCGGCCACCAGCGCTGCACCATTGAACTGTCCATACTGGTTAAAGAGAGAAAGCATCTGATCTATTTTGCCGGCCTTGTCCTGAGCGAAGGCCAGCGCTTGAAATGTGAATATGCAGAACAGAGCCAGAGCAAACGCATTCAGATAAGTTCGTGACGCGATTTTCATTTTATTGATTCTCCTCAGCTTGGGATTGGGTAGTCAAACATAACCGACTGCTAAGGGCAAGCGCGGCGTCGATTGGGTTGGCGGTGCGCCGGGAATTTCGCCCTCTCCCAACGGGAGAGGGTCGGGGTGAGGGCCTAGCTGAGTAACAAGAAAAGAAAACTCTCCCCCTTCCTCTTTCCTGAGCGCTCCGATAATAAAGGAGAAAGAAGTATTTTTTGGTTTTCGTGACTACGCCCTCACCCCAGCCCTCTCCCAACGGGAGAGGGAGTCACCTACGTGCCGACCTTACAACTTGTTCTCTCGTTGCCTCTCGGTTAGACTCCGCAGACAATCAGAAGTTTCAACTACGGCTCGATGTCCATTCTCGATCAAATTCGTCAGCGCGCCGCCTCGAATCCTCAACACATCGTGCTGCCGGAAGGAGAAGACCCGCGCACGGCTGCGGCCGCGAGCTTCGCAACCCGCCAGAGACTCGCTCGCATAACCATCCTCGGTGACGAAGAGAAAGTTCGCGCCGCCGCGCGTCAGGCAGGCGCCGATCTCGGCGGCATCGAATTAATAGATCATAGACGCGCCGGCGATTTTGAGAAGATGGTTTCGCTGCTTTACGAGAGGCGACGCGCCAGGGGCATGATGATCGACGAAGCACGCAATGCTCTGCGCGATCCGCTCTACTATGGAAATCTGATGGTTCGAGCAGGCCGCGCCGACGGGTCCGTCGCCGGCGCCACGAACACAACGTCGCACACCGTGCGCGCCGCTCTGCATTGCATCGGCGTGCGTCCGGGATTCAAACTTGTCTCCAGTTTTTTTCTGATGGCGCTGCGCGATCAAAGTCTGGGGTCTAACGGGGCGATGATCTTTGCCGATTGCGGAGTTGTGATCGAACCCAGCGCCGCTGAGTTGGCCGAGATCGCAATCGCCTCGGCTGACTCGTGTCGGGCTTTACTGGGCGCGGAACCGCGCGTGGCCATGCTTTCGTTCTCGACGAAAGGAAGCGCGAGTCATCGCCTGATCGACAAAGTTGTCGAAGCCACGCGCACGGTCCGCGCGCGCGCGCCGGAGATCGAGATCGACGGCGAGTTGCAGGCGGACGCCGCGCTGGTGCCCGCGATTGCCCAATCGAAAGCGCCGGGCTCGATTGTCGGTGGCCGCGCCAATGTTCTGATCTTTCCCGACCTGCAATCCGGCAACATCGCCTACAAATTGACGGAACGTTTGGCGGGCGCGACGGCCATCGGTCCCATCTTGCAAGGTCTGGATCGACCTGCGAACGATCTTTCGCGCGGTTGTAAAGCCGAAGACATTGTTGACGCGATCGCAATCACGGCGGTTCAGGCGCAAGCGCGAAAGGCCGTGCGCTAGTTGTCACGCAAGTTAATTAACTTTAACCTCGCGTCAGGCAACGAGACCGCATCACTTTGGGCATCAAAGCAGCCGTAGTTCCCAATCAAACTCGTATCGAGGTAATTCGAGCTTGCGTCGCATCCTAATAAGGCTGATCCCGCTCGTGCTAATGATTTTCGCGTCGATTAACTCGCCGGCGCAAACTTCAAAACCAAAGCCGGCGCCTACCGTCGAACCGAAGTCCGAAGGGCAGGAATCCGTAAAAGTCTTTACCGAAGAGGTTCGACTTCCGGTTTTTGCCACCGACACTTATGGACATTTCGATCCGGCTCTCGACGTCGACGACGTTCTGGTCCTTGAGGACGGCAAAGCTCAGCAAGTCAAAAGCGTGCGCCATATTCCCGCAAACGTTTTGCTGATTCTCGACACAGGCGGCGATTCTAACGGGCTCGGCGGAATGTCCAAAAAAACCAGTATCACCCGGGACGTGGCCATGAAGCTGATCTCGCGCTTGCGGCCGGGCGATCGGATTGCGGTGCTGCAGTCTTCGAATCAAGTCGAGCTATTGCAAACATGGACCGACGATGTAGATAAGATCACCCGCGTGCTGAAAACGAAGCTGTTCGCAGGCAAACGCTCGCGAATTCTTGAAGCGATGACGAAAGCGGCACAATTGCTTTATGACCAGCCTGAGGGCAGCCGTCATGTGGTCTTGATCAGCGACGGCGTCGAAACCCCGGGAGGCAAGGTAAGCCTGGGGGACGCGATAAGATATTTGGTAGAGGCCCGCGCCACGATCCACATCATTAGTTACACTACCTTCGTGCGGCAGAAGGACGATAAGCAGCCGTCGAACGTGACCGTCGGACAGCTCCCGACATCTTCGAATCCGATTACTGCCAACGATCCGACGCTGCCGCCGGGAACCACCCGCAGTCCCAGTTTCGGCGTGGGCATCAGGTTCGATCCCGCGATGCACAAACTGCGGAAGGCTTACGAAGAAGAGACGAAGAAGAGCGAGAAATGGCTCACAGACTTGGCCGAAGAAACCGGAGGAACGATCTTTCTACCCAAAGCCAGCTCTGAAATGATTGCGGAAAGCGAAGAGGTTGCCCGCCGGATTGGGGCCGAGTACGTCGTCACCTATCGACCGACTCGTCCGCTGGCGTCGGCTAAACCTGGAGAATATAGAAGAGTGGAAGTGGCTTCGCGGCGGGTGGGCTTATATCTGCGAAGTCGCCGGGGTTATATAGTGCCCAGCGCTCAATAAGGTTCAGTTAGCCTAAAGACTGAACTCCAAACGTTCAGAACCTAGTGGCGCGTGCAACTGCGAATCCATTGCCTGAGCGAGGGGTTGCCACACGTCCTCGTTCGGTTCCCTCATCACGGATCGTTGCCGCAGTTCTTCCCAATCCTCTTTCGGCACCCGATGAAATGCCTCTACAACTTTCGGATCGAATTGCCGGTTGGACCATTCGTCCAGTTCTCGTGCGGCAGCTTCGTATGATCGCCCTTCGCGATAGACTCGATCGCTGGTGATGGCATCGAACGCGTCCGCGACCGCGAAGATGCGCGCGCAGACATCGATCTCTTCCGCTCTTAATCCCAGCGGGTAACCCGATCCGTCCCACTTTTCATGGTGTTGAGCGACGACGCGAGCGGCGCCTTCCAGGAATTTGATGCCACGAAGAATCTGTTGGCCATGCCGCGGATGCTCGCGCATGCGCACCCATTCTTCGTCCGTCAATTTCGCGGGTTTGCGCAGGATAGCGTCCGGGACTCCGATCTTGCCAATGTCGTGAAGCAGCGAGCCAAACTCGAGGGCCTTCATCTCCGACGCACCCAGTCCGTATTCGCGGCCGAGACGCAAACTAAAGGTCACGACGCGTTCTGAATGCCCATGTGTTTCCGCATCGCGGGTTTCGAGCGCGGCAGTCAACGCTTTCAAGGTGGATCGATAGGCTTTCTCCAGCGAAGCCAGCGCCTCATCGAGCTCGGCAGTGCGTTGCTCGACCAACTCTTCCAGATGATACTCGTAACGGCGCTTGGCTGCTATCAACTCGTGGTGTTCGAGCGCGCGCGTGACGGCAGCTTCGGCCTGGCGCAGATCGAACGGCTTCATCAGATAATCAAAGGCTCCCAGCCGCAGCGCATTAATGGCGCTTTCGATCGTCTGCATCCCGCTGATCATCACGATGACGGTGTCAGGAGAGACAACTTTGACGTGCGGAATCATTTCCAGGCCGCTCATGCCGCTCATGGTGATATCACTAATCACCAACTGGTAATCGCGCTCGCGAAGTTGCGCGAGCGCTTCCTCTGCCGAGGGCGCCTGGCTGCATTGATAAGTATCTCCCAGGAGATCGTTGAGCACGCTGCGTACTTCGGCCTCGTCATCAACGATTAGAAGACGCGGTTTGGTATTATTCTGGGCCATGTTTGATCGGCGAATGCTTCTCCTAATTGATACCGACACAAACCTAAAACTGTGTTCGCGAGCGGGGTCGCCTTTAAAGGGTAGGCAAACCGGCGGTCTAAACCGGCTTGGCAATTGTATAACATGCACTTTGTCTTGGCAAACAATCTTTTTTACGGGCCGCGCGAGCTTTTTCCTGAGCTTTCACAAACTTTTCCACAAGCAGAGGTGGAATGCCAGCCAGGTTGACGCGGTGTGGCTGCTGCCACTAAGATGGCCTGACCGTTAAAACCGCACTGAGCCGGAGTGGCGAAATTGGTATACGCACCAGACTCAAAATCTGGCGAGGTTCACTCCTCATGAGAGTTCGAGTCTCTCCTCCGGCACCAACTTTGAACGCTAACAAGATGCCTAAGCCGCCGCTAAAGTGGGCTGGCGGAAAGCGTTGGCTGGTTCCACACATCGACCCGCTCTGGCGGAAGTACGCAGAGCGTCGTTACGTCGAGCCTTTCTGTTGCGGGCTGGCTGTGACGCTGGGGCTGGAACCGGAGCGCGCGCTCTTGAATGACCTGAATCCGCATCTCATTAATTTCTACGAACAACTTGGACGCGGACTCTCATTGAAGATCGAAGCCCGTTACGACGCGAAACTCTTCTATTCTCATCGCGAGCGCTTCAATCAACTTGTCAAAGAAAACCGCTCGCAAAATGCGGAGGCGGCTCAACTCTTCTACTATCTTAATCGCACCTGTTTCAACGGTCGTTGCCGCTTCAATCAGCGCGGCGAATTCAACGTGCCGTTCGGACAATACAAGACAGTTAATTACGCCGGCGACTTCCAAGTCTATCGAAACCTGTTTCGGCGATGGTCATTCAACTACGGAGATATTGAGAAGCTAGCGATCGAACCTGATGATTTCATCTACTCGGACCCACCATAGGACGTCGAGTTCACGACCTACAGCGCCGGTGGATTCTCATGGAACGATCAAGTTAGGATCGCCGAATTGCTGGCGAAGCATCGCGGACCGGTCGTGCTTTCAAACCAGGCGAAGGATCGGATCGTAAAACTCTACAGACGATTGAGATTCAACCTGAAGTTCTTACCAGCGCCGCGGCGAATCAGTTGCAATGGTAACCGTGAAGCTGCGCGCGAAGTGCTGGCGACGAGGAATCTGTAATTACAAAAGTAAGGGCAGGACGAGTCTCATTTTTGAGACGCTTCGGGCCTTGCTATAGATAAGCGCTTGCAAGGATTATGCTGGGAATGGACGACCTGCCGATTTTCGAAAACTTGCTGGCACCTTGCCAATTAGTTCCATCAAGGGTTTGGATGAAAATGATTTGCGTCCCTGGTCTTAGGGTGTTACAAGACTCACAGTTCCGCTGACCTAAACCGTTCATGGAAACCGAATTAACAGGACAGCTTGCGCGATTACCTGACGGCCAACTCGTGAAGATAGAGATCGTCCATTCAGATGGTTTCGCCACCGTGGGGCGAATCGATGGTGAATGGGCCGGACAGATTGCGGTCTGCAGACTCTCCAGTGTTAAGTTGGAAGCGGTCGAAACGATTCTGCCAAAACAAG
Source organism: Acidobacteriota bacterium (assembly GCA_003222845.1). GTDB lineage: Bacteria > Acidobacteriota > Blastocatellia > Pyrinomonadales > Pyrinomonadaceae > UBA11740. The sequence goes on from QHXG01000016.1 coordinate 8,898, forward strand.
AGAAAAGCGACGACGAGCATTCGCGCGACCAACTCCGGCAGTAATCGTCAAATCCATTGTTTGAAAGATCGAATTGATTGCTTCAACATCCAGACTTGCTCAGTAGGATCGCAGCAGTCCAGCCCTCTCCCAAAGGGAGAAGGAGACTCAGCAAGATTTCCTGACAGATCCTCGGGCGCCTTATCGCTTTCTCTCTTTGCGGTCTTCGAGTAATCGGTTGATGGTGGAAGCGATTTTGTTGACGTCCTCAGGCTTGCGGAGAAAAGCTTTGACGCCGGCGCGCCAAGCTTCCTTTTCACAGTCGATGCCAGAGAGCATGATGATGGGTAGTTCGCGACGATGAGCTATTTCGCGGATGCGCAGCACCAATTCGAGTCCAGTGGAGGCGGGCAAATCGTTGTCGACGATCAATGTGTCGTATCGGGCGCCGGTCTTTAGGATCTTCAGAGCCCTCGCTGCGCCGACGCACGAATCGACATGCATGTCTTGGTTACGCAAGGTCGCCTTTATCAATCGCATTACTGCTTCATTTTCCTCTACGTGCACCACGAGGATTTCAGCGAGGGACTTCTTGTCAGCCGTCCTCTTGATTCTCCTCGGTTCTGAGAAAAGATGGCGTCTGCGCTTTCGTATTCTCGAACGCGACTTCTTAAGGTCCGGATGCCGAATGTTTATTATCGAGATCAAGCTTTGGTGATGTTTGAAGCCCAGCAAGTATGAAGCTTTCGTTACTGAGCCTTCAGCCTCGCGAAGGGCGCGCGTGATTAAAGCTTTTTCAGCTTTCGTTACCGCTCGTCTGAACGAAGCCCACGACAGTTTCTTCGCTTCTTGACCTTCAATGTGATCTTCAATACCACCGCCCTTCCAGGCTTCAGTTAATATTTGCGCGCAAATAATAAAACGGTTGCTGGTTGTTGGGTCCTGAGATTGCCTCAAGAGTTCGGCGGCGGATTGATAGATCGAAAGCAATTGAGCTGCCGGCGTCTGGCCAGATAGTTCTTCAATGATGCTCAGCTTGGCGCGACCCGCGCCCTCAAGGTCGCCCGCCGTCTCCGCAACCTCAATCGCGCGTTGAAGCGATCGTTTCGCCGACGGATAATCACCCAATCGTGCGAATGCGACTCCATGTGTGATCAAAGCTCCGGCCAATGCTGCTCGCTCGTCGCCTTTCTCAAGCTTCTGAACAGCGTATCGCGCCACTCGTTGTGCCTCAGTAAAACGACCCTCGGCCAAGAGCGTCCGCGCGCGCGTGTCGTCAACTTGGGCAATCATTCCCGCATCGTTGAGGTCCATGAAGAAGTGACGGGCGCGGTCGAGATGCTTGTGAGCATCCTTGTATCGTGCGATCGTGAAGAAGAGATAACCAAGATTAGTCTCGACACGAGCGAGCGCGCGCACGTTTCCCGCTTGCTCATAGTGGAAACTCGACGCCGCGTATTCGATCAGGGCGCGGTCGAGATAGTCTTCTCGGTTTTCAGGGGCCGATAATCCTCTAAGAGCAAGCCCGTATTCGAAATGAAAACTTCCTTTGAGGGCGTGATCCTCGCTTCGCTCTACCAGAGGAGCGGCCTCGTTATAGAAACGCAAAGCGTCTTGTAGCCGCCGCGTTCGTTCTTCGATGATGCCAGCACGAATAAGCAGAACTGCTTTCCGATCGGAGTCGTCGTCCTGTAGAACGGTCAATGCGTTCGCCAGATGGATGCGGGCTTCATCGTATGAGCCTTCCCGCCAGTAAGAGAGCGCGAGATCGCCACGCGCTTCGGCTGCCTCTTCGGATTGTCCAAGTCCCTCAAATATCTCAATACTCTTGGTGATGAGATTCTTGGCCGTCTCCTGGCTACCTTCAGTCTGATCCGCGCCTCCCAACCATCCGGCCAAAGCGCCGACTCGGAGTAGCACCTTCGCTCTCATCAGTTCGTCAAGGCCGTCGAGTTTTGGAGGCCGATCCCGATCGGGCCAAAACTCGCTTAGCGCCTCGGAAGCCGTCTCGTACTCGCCCGCCTTTTCTAATTGCTTGGCCAGATCGCAGCAGTCCCTCGCGCGCTCGGGCGCTGTTAGTCCGCGAGTCTTCTCACGGAGGGCAGTTAGTTGAGCGTTTAACTTCATTTGAGGGTTACCTTTCTATTGGGGTGATACAATCTTTTACTTCGCGCCGGCCGGACCGTACGTTGAATTCCGATTAAGAACCAAGCGCCCGTTCTGAAGGACGCTAGGCCTTGATCGTTTAGAGAGACTCGCAACCACAATCCAACCGAAGGAGAAAACTATGAAGACCTTAAAGAGACTAGTTGGGGTCATCGCTTTGACATTCGTGTTCGCGTTTGCAGCTCTTGCTGACTGCGTGCCACCGAATCCTGGTGAAGTAAACTCACCACCGTGCTCCGCCGCTCAGATAACACCGGACGATCCGGTAGCTTCAGCAGAACCGAGCGACTCATCCACTTCCAGCGCATCGAATGTGATCGAAATCTCCGTAACCACGCTTGATGTGCTCCTAGGCGCGCTGTCGCTCTTTTAGCAGCCCGCTTGATTCTCAAACCTTCCTTCGTTGCCATCCGAAAGTTTCGTGGCAACAGAGTAGTAGTGTGCTTAACTATTGAAGTCTCTCAATTGGCCCTAGCCTGACGCGGAAGCTCCCAGAGCGGCGGAGCATAAACCTCCTTGCAACATTACGCAAGCCCGGTTTTTTCTTTTCTGCCTTAAGCGTCTGATAGACAACGGCTTATTTTGGATCGCTAGGAAGATCGCGACGGTATCGAAAGACCCTCAGCGGACCAGTTGTGCTTTCAAACCAGGGGACAGATCGGATCGTAAGACTTTATCGGCGATTGAAATTCAAAATGAAGTTCTTACCGGCGCCGCGGCGAATCAGTTGCAATGGCAACCGCGAAGCTGCACGCGAAGTGCTCGCGACGAGGAATTTGTAGTTAGAAGGGTAAAGGGCCGAAGCAATCTCATTTCTGAGACGCTTCGGCCCGTTGGTTTCGCCTTCAAACAACTACTCCTTAATCCTCGAATCGACCGGAGCGGCAGGACTGCTGGGCGGCGCGTCGGGATCGGCGACTGCCTGACCTGCGGGCGAAAGGCCGTGCGTCTTAATTTCGTGTTCCAGGTGGCGGGCCATCACGCTGTGCCGCCGGCCATACGCGAAGTAGATGAGCAATCCGATGGCGAGCCACACGATAAGACGAACCCAGTTCTCATAGGGCAGCGAGAACATAAGGAGCAAACAGGTTAGTATGCCCAGGATCGGAACCAATGGCACCAGAGGCGCGCGGAAGGGACGGTTCGCGTCGGGATTAGTCCTGCGCATTACTAGAACTGCGCCGCAAACGATCACAAAGGCGAACAACGTCCCGATGCTGGTCATTTCAGCGAGTATACTCAGCGGTATAAACCCAGCCATTGAGGCGACGAAGAGCCCGGTCAGAATCGTCGACTTCCACGGCGTGCGAAACTTCGGGTGAACGGCGCCGAAGAAGCTGTTGGGCACCAGGCCATCGCGGCCTAAGGCCAACATCACGCGCGGTTGGCTCAACATCATCACGAGTAGCACCGAAGTAATTCCGGTCATTGCGCCGAAAGCTACGAGATACTGCATCCAGGTCAACCCCGCGCGTTTGAAGGCCTCCACGACGGGCGCGTTAATGTCTATCTTGTTATAAGGGACCATTCCTGTCAGCACCGCCGCCACCGCAATGTAGAGAATCGTGCAGATGATCAAGGACGCGATAATGCCGACAGGAACATCTTTGGCTGGAGCGCGGGCTTCTTCAGAGTGAACTGAAACTGAGTCGAACCCGATGTAGGCGAAGAAGATAATCGCGGCGCCGGCAAACATGCCCAGGGGCTCTCCCCCAGCCGCGCGGCCCCCGAGGATCGACTTACCAAAGAAGCTAACGCCGGTGTATCCGTAGGGCGCAAACGGGTGCCAGTTAGCGGTTCCATAAACGGTAATGATTAAGTAGCCCCCAATGCCGATCACCATCAGCACGATTACGAGCTTGACGGCCACCATGAAAGCGTTGAAGCTGGCACTCTCTTTGATGCCCTTGACCAGAATAATGGTGAGAACGAACGTGATCAGAACTGCGGGCAGATCGAAATACGATCCGGTTGATACGAATCCGGTGTGGGGACATCCGCCGGCTACATCGACGTTCACACAATAATTGACCGGCGCGGCGTGGAACACGGCAGGTATTTTGGCGGGAATCCACGAAAGGCCCTCGTGAAATATTGGAATGAATTCTTGAAAGTGCGCCGACCAGCCGTGGGCCACCGTAGCCGAACCGACTGCGTACTCCAGGATCAAGTCCCAACCGATTATCCACGCGAAGAGTTCACCGAGAGTCGCATAGGCATAAGTGTAAGCCGAGCCTGCGACCGGCACCATCGAAGCAAACTCCGCATAGCACAACGCGGCGAACACGCAAGCGAGACCCGCCATCACAAACGAAAGCATCAGCGCCGGTCCGGTGCGGTCGTGGGCCGCGACACCGGTCAAAATAAAGATGCCGGTACCGATAATCGCGCCTACGCCCAAGGCCGTGAGTTGCACTGGGCCGAGGATGCGGCGCAAGCGATGATCGCCCGCTTCCTCTGCGAGTAAAAGACTGAGCGGTTTTGTTCTAAACAGTTGACTAGCCATTTAGTGAACCTCCGATGGAGTTCGACAAACTTCAGTTTGTCGTTTGGTTTTAAGCTAACTCAGTATTTCGACAAACTTTCGGGTTTGTCGGACATTAGTATTCGCCCATCGCCTCGGCGGCTGCCTCGGAAATGGAACCTTCTTCCGGCATTGGCACTCCCACTTTTTTCCAGATGAAATATACGGGAATGCCCGTGGCGACGATCGCCAGGCCGGGCCAGGTTTGTGCCGGTTGATAGATGAACAGTACGATGGTGATCACCGCGGCGCCCACGATGTAGATTACCGGCACAATCGGGTAGCCGAACGCTTTGTATGGCCGCTCGGCGTCAGGCCGTTTCTTTCTGAGGACGATGATTCCGAGAATGGTAAGAATATAAAAGATTAGCGCCGCCGAGATTACATAGGTCAGCAGGTCGTTATAGAGAGAGCCGAAGTTTCCTTTCGCATCGATCGTGCGCGGCAGAACCAGGGCCGCGGCCCAAATGCCCTGCACGATCAATCCCCAGGCGGGAACGTGTTTGTGATTCAACTCGCCAGACTTCTTAAAAAACAGTCCGTCGCGGGCCATCGCGTAATAAGCCCGCGCCCCCGCCAGAATCAAACCATTGTTGCAACCAAACGTCGAGATCATGATCGCCACGGCCATGATCGCGGCGCCGTGTCCGGAAAAAACCACATCGGCTGTGGCCGAAGCAACGCGATCGGCCGGCACGGTTTTGATGGTTTCAATCGGCAGCGTGACGAGATACGCGACGTTTGCCAGCAGGTACAATGCGATCACCAGAAACGTTCCGAAGGCCAGCGACAGCGGAATGTTTCGCTTGGGATTTTTCACTTCGCCGGCGGTAAACGTGATGTTGTTCCACGCGTCGGCGGAAAAGAGCGAATTGGTTTGCGCCACACAAATGCCGACGAACAATCCGAATGGAAGTGCTGCGGTCAGTCCGCGCCCGACGTCTTGCAGTTTCCCTCCGACGTGCCAGAAATTGGCGAAGTTGATATGCACCGCGTCAGCTTTCCAGCCAATCAAAACTCCGAGGACGATCAAAGCGATTAGACTGCCGGTTTTGGTGATCGTGAAAACATTCTGGACGAACTTGCCGAGCTTCAAGCCGCGCGTGTTCATGAAGGTGAGAAGCGCGATCATAATCACCCCGACAACCTGGGCGGTTGAAAGCGACACCGCATAACCCGATGTGAGTCGCACCGGCGCAATGACGTAGTTATCGACCGAGATCTTGGGCCAGAGCACGCCCAGGAACTTGGCAAAGCCGACACTCACGGCGGCGACAGTGCCCGTCTGGATCACCAGAAACAGAGTCCAGCCGTAAAGAAATCCCCAGAGCGGCGAGAAAGCTTCGCGCAGGTAAACATATTGGCCGCCGGCCTTCGGCATCATGGCCGCCAGCTCGCCATAGCTAAGCGCAGCCATGACGGTCAACAACCCCGTTACCAACCAGACGACCAGTAACCAGCCGGGCGCGCCGACCTCACGTGCAATATCGGCTGAGACAATAAAAATGCCGGAGCCAATCATCGATCCGGCGACGATCATCGTCGAATCGAGCAAGCCCAGGCCGCGTATGAACCCTGTCGACTTGTCTTGAGCTTTGGCGGCAGTTTTAGCCATCCGTTCCTCCAGCGCTTACGCCGATCTTCGGAATACTGCTAATTTTTCTCAGACTTCTTCAGAGAGAGATTTACGACGAGGCGCAATTATACTGAATTGAGCCCGTCTGTCGAGTATTTTCGATGAGCAACCCTCTCCCTTTGGAGAGGGCCAGGGTGAGGGCCTACTGCAGATTAACGGTCTAATTAGGTTTCGCTCTCAGCCGAGCGATCCCTGAAAACAAAAACGAGGGTAGTTTCTTAATCACTCTCAGCTGCGCCCCTCACCCTAAACCCTCTCCCAAAGGGAGAGGGAATGTTACTCGGCACAGTCTGTACGTTCAGGCCCAGCAAGGCGAATGCGCACGCCTCCTCGTGATTTCATTTCTTCGGTTGGACCGTCTAAGATCGGTACCGATCATCTTCTGAGCCTGTGGCGAAACACAACTCGGTCCCGTGGACAGCCGCGTAGCGTCAATATCTTCAGAAGAGTTTAATCGATACGATGTGTCCTTATCTTAAATCGCTAACTATCATCATTGCCTTCAGCCTGACGCTGGCTGCTTGTAGTCAGGAGGTGCAGACGCCGCGCACCGCTGTTACTTCTACGCCCGCCAGTCCTTCGCCGCCCTCGCCGCCGGCCGCGAGTCCTGCGCAGCCAACCGAGGAAGCGGTTCCAATCACACTGCCGGTACTGGATGCTCTGCTTGCTGACGAAGGATTCAGAGCGGATTTGAAATCGAAGTTGCAACTTACCGACGAGCAGATTAGCGCGCTAAGAAAGATCTCCAGCGACGAGGTTGCGAACCTGCGTCGCTCAAATGCCGAGAATCAACCGGGTAGCGCCGAAGCGGCTCGGCAAAGTGCAATTGAAGCGATACAGAGAGCTGTGGGAAATGAAAAGTCTGAGCAGCTTTTGGTGCTGGCGCGCGAGCATTGGAACAAGGGCGGCGAGGAGTTGGAAGCCAGGGCGGCGAAGGAAGCTGAGCCCACGATGCTCAAAGGACCGAACGCGGTCCCGAAAGATACCCGCATTGTGGTCAACATTCCTGCCTTTCGCATGGATGTCTTTGAAAACGGCAGCCTGATTAAGTCCTTCAAGATTGGCATAGGCTATCCGCAGTTTCCTTTGCCCATCGGTTTGCGGAAGGCGCAATTGATAATCTTCAATC
>QHXG01000746.1 GCA_003222845.1 Acidobacteriota bacterium
TGATGGACGCAAAGTTACGGGCCCGGGGCAGTAGCCCGACCGTTAGGGAGGGCGCAGGTTTTCACGGCGTAGCCCTGCAATTGAAGCGTCGGCACCGCCTACGGAGCACGAATCAACATGATTTGTTTTCACGCAGAAGGCGTGAAATTGAATTCGACCCCTTTCGAGCTCGATGAATTGTGTCGCGACCGCGGCGCATGACTTCGTCCTTGAGGTACCAGGTGAGGTGCGTCTCTTCGTCCTTCTGCCTCCTTCTCTGATTGATGCGGGGCAAACTAACATCGCGGCTACCGCATACCGCGATGTCGGAGCGATGGACCGGCGCGACGGGCATCTGTCAGCGTATTTGCAAAGCCCACGTCTTCGATGAAACGTTCGGCGTCAATAGCTGATTCAATGCGGAGGTCTTCGTCGCGGCGCCACATGCGGTCGCGATGGAGTTCGATCTGTTCGGGGAGAGGCGGAGTAGTCATTGGGTTAAGGCGCTAGGTTAGCAAAGTTAATCGGTTATATAGCCAGGGAAAAAACCGCTATGGCTGTATGATGCGCCTTGGATGTATCATCCCCACGTCAGCGGTGTAAAGAATCAGATCATGATCAGAGTAATCCTCAAAGCTTTCCTGTTGATGACTTTTACCGGCGCGCCCGGGCTGTCGAGTGTCAGTCACGCTCATCAATCGACAGCTGCCTTGACTGGCGAATGGGTGGGAAACATCGACTCGCCCGGTAAGTCAGAGTTTGCGCGTCTGAGTCTTACTGAAAATGCAGGCGAGATGCGGAGACCGCTTAACGCAAAATTGTCATTAGTCCGGCTCGAAGGTTCTAGCGTCCGTTTGGAGTTGAGCTCGCTTAAACTCGTCATGACGGGAACTATCGCCGGCGATGTAATCGAAGGAGAGGCCGAGGTGCCGGGCACCAAAGCTCAGTTTCACCTGACACGGACCAGGAAAGTTAGGCCGGAGATTTTGGCCTCCTATGTCGGCGCGTATCGCTTCCGCAACGGCGATTATCTGGTGATCGATAGCTTTGCCGATACTCCTGACACCCTGTTTGCGACCGACGTGAAATCCGGCGAAGTCCGCGCGGTCTTCCCACGATCAGAGACTCAATTCACGGGCGGACCGGCCCTGTTTGTGGCGTCTCCGACGAGGCAAACACTTACCTTTCGCGACAATGGAGGTCACCGGGGAGTTCACGTAATCGATTTGGATCTGAAGGGTCGCCAGTCCGGAGCGTACGCGACGCGAATTCCCATCCGCCAGGAAGAAGTCACTTTCAAAAACGGTGATGTCACGCTCGCGGGTACGCTGGTGATCCCCGCTTCGAAGGGAAAGCGTCCCGCCATCGTGTTTACCCATGGTGGTGGCCCGCAATTGCGCGAGGTGTTTTGGGGTCTCGGATACCTCTTCGCCGCACGCGGGTTTGTGGTCCTCAGTTATGACAAGCGAGGCGTCGGCAAATCGACCGGTAACTGGGGCGAGGCGAGCTTTGAAGACTTGGCGGATGACGCGGTGGCGGCAGCCAGGTTTCTGCAGGCCCGAACGGATATTGCCGCGGATCAGATCGGCTTTTGGGGTCTTAGTCAGGGCGCGTGGATTGCTCCGCTGGCCGCTTCACGCTTTCCGGACGCCGCTTTTGCGATCGCTTTGTCAGGCGGGGGCCTGTCACCCGCCGAGCAGGAGTTGTTTGATAGCGAGTACGAGTTATCAAAAGCGGGCTTTGCCGCGAATGAAGTCAACGATGCACTGGCGTTTCAAAAGCTGAAGAACGAGATCATTGCTTCGCGGGACAAGTGGGACGAGTACGCCAAGGCTCGAGCCACAGCCAAAGACAAAAAATGGTTTCGCCACCCGGGCATAGATGTTCGGGGGCCGGAGCGCCGTGACGATCCCTTCTGGACTCACATGCGGCGCTTTTATCTCTACGACCCGTTGCCGACCTTGCAGACTTTAAACGCTCCGCTGCTGGCGATATTCGGCGAGCTTGATACGCCTGAGGGTGTCAAAGCGAATGTGCGTGCGATCAGGCAAATCCTGGATCAGGCGGGACGCCGGAATTACACCGTTAAGGTTTACCCAAACGGACGGCACAACCTGCTGGAGGTTCCCCCTGACAACACGGACGAGTATGTCCGCCTCAAACGATTCCCACCGGGTTTCTTCGAAACGATGGTCGACTGGACGACAACACAGCTTCGTCGGCGTGCACCAGCAAGGCGTTAGGGGCGAAGCCCACGTCTTGTC
>QHXG01000017.1 GCA_003222845.1 Acidobacteriota bacterium
TGCAACCAGCATCCTGATTCTTATTCTGACTACGGGGTTAAGAATGGAATGTGTGTCATAGAGAATGCCCTCGATCATGCTCTGTGCTTGCTTGGTTCTCTCTTCATCTTTCTTGACCTTCTCATCCGGGGCTTCCTTCTTCGCAGCTTCCTTCGGCCTGTTTGTCTGAGGAGCCTTTTGCTCCTGACTCTGACCAAAGCTTCCCAGGCAGAAGGGAAAAGTGGTCAGAAGGACTACTGCGAACACAACTCGCTTGTAATTGAATGCTTCCTTGACCATACGATTCTTAAGTTCGCAATTCTCAGGCCTCACCTACGAATCCGGGAATAACATTCGCTCACGGGGCGAATCTATGCGACCGGCGCAGCGTATGGCTCGAGACTCCCAATGTCAAGCATCTTATTGAAGTTTTGGCGGAGCCGGCCAACCCCGCCAGAAGAGTGCGCACGCGTATGAGAATCGAGTTTCGGGCCACTACCCTTTGAGCATATCTTTCAGCTTTCTGGCATTATTCACGGCATGTCCTTCCGGATCGTTGTTGAAATAGAAGTAGATGGCCTTTAAGTGGCTCCGCCATTCCTTGATTCGCCTCGCCCACTTCTTCAGAGTCTGAGGCGGATATGAGCCGGCATATGCTGCCCGAGTCGGGCCGTGCAGGCGGATGTAGGTGAAGTCGGCAGTGATCTCCAACGGCGATTCCTTGCCTGCAAGCTCGTAGATGCAAAATGCGGCGTTATGCTTCTTGAGAAGGTCGTAGACTTCCTCCGTGTGCCAGCTCTGATCGCGAAACTCGAAAACGTAACGACGTCGCGACGGCAGGGCGTCAAGGAAGCCAGCCAGCCGATCCGGATCGCAACCCCAGTGTGGTGGGAGTTGAAAGAGGATCGGCCCTAACCTGTCTTCGAGTCTTTCAGCTCGGGTAAAGAATTTTTTCGTCGAAGTTTTTGGCGCCTTCAGCTTTTTCATATGCGTGATGAAGCGGCTGCCCTTGACGGCAAAGGTGAATTTTCGCGGAACGGTTTCGCGCCATGTCTTTAGAGTCTTGAAAGACGGCAGGTGATAGAAGGTGTTGTTGATTTCGACGGTGTCAAAGTGCTCGGCATAGAACGAAAGCATCTCTTTGTCCGGCAAGTCTTCGGGATAGAATGGCCCCAGCCAATGTTGGTAATTCCAGCCTGAAGTGCCGATGAAAACCTTCCCGCTCACGACTGTTCGGAATCGTCGCCGACAAATCTGTCGAACAATCCACGAATCGATGAAAAATCAAATTCCATTTTTCGCTGCGCACGTTTGCGCGATTCGATTCGTATGCTTAAATGTATTCTTCAAACAATCTCATGATCGATCTCCTTTCCCAACTCAACGAACAGCAACGCGAAGCCGTCACCTCCGCTGATGGGCCGCTGTTAATTCTGGCGGGCGCGGGCTCAGGGAAGACACGCGTTATCGCGCATCGCATCGCGTATTTGATTGCCGAACGTGGCATCTGGCCGCGCAACATTCTCGCCGTCACCTTCACCAACAAAGCCGCCGAAGAGATGCGCAACCGCGTGAACAAGATTCTCGAAGAGCTCGAATTGGGCAGCGTGCCGCTGATTTCAACTTTTCACAGTTTGTGCGTGCGCGTTCTGCGGCGGGACATTGAGGCTTTGAATGCGGGCTACTCGCGTGCTTTCACGATCTATGACCAGGACGACACGGTGCGGCTGACCAGAAACTGTCTTCGCGATCTTGGTCTCGACGATAAGCAACTGGCGCCGCGTTCGGTGCAGGCGGCCATCAGCGCGGCCAAAAATCGCGGCGAGGATGCGGAAAGTTATACCGCGCGCGCTCAGTTCATCGACGAGCGTCGGGCTTCGATTGCGCGCGTGTTTCAGCTCTACGAAGAGCGTCTGCATAAAAACAACGCGTTGGATTTTGACGATTTGCTGATCAAGGCGGTGCGGTTGCTCCGGGATGTTGCAGAGGTGCGCGAAAGGTACAACGATCGCTTTCGCTATCTGCTGGTCGACGAATATCAGGACACTAACCAGCTTCAGTTTGCCTTGATTCGTTTGCTGACTGAGTGGCAGCAGAATATCTGTGTGGTTGGTGACCCAGATCAGTCAATTTATCGCTGGCGTGGCGCCGACATTAAGAACATTCTGAAGTTTGAAGAGCATTTCCCGTCGGCGAAGGTAATACGGCTAGAAGAAAACTATCGGTCGACGCAGAACATTCTCGATGTCGCCAGTGGGGTGATCAAACACAACGTCGAGCGCAAGGAGAAAGCCCTTTGGACGCAGAATCCTCCGGGCGAAAGAATTCGTTACTATCAGGCGCTCGATGCCGAATCTGAAGCGCGCTTTGTCGCCGGCAAAATTCAAGAGCATGTATCTGTCGAGCGGGACCTTCGCGCCGCCGTGCTCTATCGCACCAATTCGCAATCGCGCGTCTTTGAAGAAGCGATGCGCCGCGCGGGCCTGTCCTACAACATCGTGGGCGGCTTTTCATTTTACGAAAGGATGGAGGTGCGCGACATCATTGCGTATCTGAAGCTGGCGATGAATCCGCATGACTCGATCGCCTTACAGCGAGTCATTAATACACCCACGCGCGGCATCGGCAAGATGACCATGGACGTGATTGAGAATCGCGCGCGCGAACTTGGCGTCTCTCACTGGGAAGCGATCTCTGATCTGATTCAGGACGAACAGTGTCTTGCACCGCGCGCGATTACTGCGCTCACGAGTTTCCAAAGGATCGTCAGCGGACTGGCGGCTAGGACTGGGAGCGCGGGCGTCCCGCCCGCATTGCCGAGGCGCAGCCTCGGCACTTCAGATAAAGTACTCGAACCGGAAGGGCAGAGCCCTTCCGCACATCAGGCGGCTGAGCCGCACACGATCGAGTCGACCTCGCTAGTCTCGGATCTAGTAAAGGCCACCATCCTCGACACCGGCTACGAATATGCGCTCAAGGCGGAGAGTAGCGACGAAGCTGAAGCCCGTCTGGAGAACTTGCAAGAGTTGGTCAATGCGGCAGTGGATTACGACGAAATGGGACCCGAAGGATTGCGCGACTTCATCGATCCTCGTTGCCGACACCGACCAGTACCAGAGCGACGTGCCGGTAACTTTGATGACGGCGCACTCGGCAAAAGGCCTCGAGTTTCCGCTGGTTTTTATTGTGGGTTTGGAAGACGGACTATTTCCGCACTCGCGATCGTTGAGCGACGCTTCCGATATTGAGGAAGAGCGGCGTCTCTGTTACGTCGCCATGACCCGAGCCGAGAAGTACCTGTACGTCACGCACGCCGTGACGCGGAGAGTTTATGGCGAAGAGTTGGCTTCGGAGCCTTCGCAGTTCCTGAACGAGATGCCTTTGGAATTGATCGATGACCTTTCGCGCGGCAAGTCATGGCTCTCGTTCGCGCGCGGATCGAAGGCATTGGAGCAGGCGGCTGGCTCCCTTGAATATGATTACGATGAATCTTCGGAAGGCGGAGAGTTGCAGACTGAAGTCTACGCTCCTTCGGGCAAATTGAGTGCGAGGCACCCGGACAAGAAATATTCGGGCAAGACTTACGACAGCGTTGAATCAATCGATGAGTTCTTTCGCAAGCGTGCGGCTCGGGGCGCAAGCGGCTTTCGGGGCACCGGCCCGGCCCTTAGGAAGGGCTCTGACACGTCAAGCACCAACGAAATACGCACGCCCACGATTACCGGCGCCGTTCCCGGTTCCTATGTTCGGCACGCCAAGTATGGTCGTGGTTTAGTGCTGCGCCGCGAGGGCTCGGGCGACCAAACAAAACTCACTGTCAGCTTCCCTGGCTATGGTCAGAAAAAGCTGGTTGAGAAGTACGCGGGCCTCCAGCAGGATAGTTAGTATCGATCTGAGGATGCCGAAAGACTCTTTCTCTAGCCCAGGCGTTCACGCCTGGGGAACCGAAGGCGATTAGTTAATAAGCCTCCTTCAGGAGGCTTTCAGCAATTGCTTTAGCCAGTGCTCTTCCTCAAGGTATTAGCGAAAGCCCCATAAATGGGGCTCAAGAATTCGCGGCGATTCACCAACCCAGGCGTGAACGCCTGGGCTAGAGAAAAAGCCAGAACAGACGTATTCGACAATACCGCATGAAATGTATTCAGATTCCTTCTCGAGTCTTCAGCGAGCTGCCAAGTAAGAAATTCACCAAGTATCGAAGACTCCAGCCGCGAGAGCCCGATCCGTTGCTCTCACCGACTGGACACCCTCCAAACCGTGTGATAGCCTTTTCGAGCATTAAGCCAAGCGAACCTAATAAGGTTCGCTTTTCTTTTGGGTCTTATCGTTAAGCGAACTACCGAAGTTGGTCTTTTCAGCGCAGCGTTTCAGGATTTGAATCCCCTACTTCGGCTGACTGCCTTCAGTCTCCTAGAGCCGAAGGTCGAGTCATGGCAACTGTCAGACTCGCGCGCGCCGCTGAGGAGTTGACCTTTTGACCATCGGACAGGAGAACCGAATTAATGAAATCCAAGATCGTCGGAAGTGCTCTCGGTCTGCTTCTGTTCTTTTCCGCAATTTCCTACTCCAGAACTTTCACTCAGCCGCAGGATCCGAAACCAGTTCTGCAGACAACTCGGCAGGTTGAGACTTCAAACCCGCAAGCGGATTCTCAACCCACTCGTACTAATACGAGCCCTGAAGCGAAACTTTCAGACCGAAGCGCTGCTGAATCTTCGGTTGGCGCTACTTCTTTGAGTGCTGCGACAGAAAAAGCAGCCATTTCATCCGGCAATGGTTCTCCGCCATCGCATGAAGTCATCGCGGTGCCGGCGCAAGCCTATGTGGCTACTGCCTACAGCCTGCGCGGGCGAACGAGCAGCGGCAGACCTGCCAGCCGCGGATTAATTGCCGCCGATCCTTCTGTATTGCCGTTGGGCACTCGCGTCCGATTGGAAGCCGGTTCTTTCAGTGGCGAGTATGTTGTCGGCGATACCGGCGGATCGGTAAGAGGCCATCGCATAGACATCTGGACTCCTACTGCGAATGAAGCTCTCCGTTTTGGCCGTCGGGTTGTGAAGCTGACGGTTCTCTCTTTCGGGGCTAAACGCGCAAAGTCGGCTTCCGTTCATCCTCAACCCGCAGTTTTATCGACGACGACACAATCAGCGAAAAAACAGGAAAAATAACCCTGAGTGTTCCTCGAGATTAGTTTCAGCGCCACTTGTGGCGCGTCAAGAGAAAGCAGCGTTCTCATTCTCACCCGGTTTCAACCGGGTGGTTGGGGGGCGTTCACATTAATTCTCAACCGTTTCAACGGTTTTCTGTATCGCGAAAATGTAAACCGTTGAAACGGTTTCGGCGACGTTGAAGGTTTGCTGGTCACCCGGTTGAAACCGGGTGTGAATCAGAGGACCTTAATCCTACTTTTTCTGACCGTGCTTCCCTTGGACTTTGTGAGCCCGCGAATCGTATGTTATCTTCTCACGTTTCAAAATCCTTCCGAGTTTTCGCCTGTAAGGCTTCGGTATTATCAATAGGAGTTGAGCTGGAAAAATATGGCTACGCCTAACGGAAATGGCACCAACGGACAGGTCGGTAAAGTCGTGCAGATTATTGGCCCGGTGGTCGACGTCGAGTTCGGGGAGAAATACCTGCCGCCGATCTATCAGGCGCTGCGAATTACTTCCGATGGCTTCGAGGTGCCCGAACCGATCGATGTCATTGCTGAGGTGCAGCAGCACCTCGGGGAACGCCGGGTGCGCGCGGTTTCGATGTTGCCGACCGACGGGATGGTGCGCGGAATGAAAGCGACCGACACGGGTGGGCCAATCACGGTGCCGGTGGGCGAAGGAACACTCGGTCGCGTGATGAATGTTATTGGCGATCCGGTCGACAATCTCGGCGACATTCCGCACGAGCAACGTTATCCAATTCATCGACACGCGCCCTCGTTTGAAGAGCAATCAACGGAATTGCAAATGTTCGAAACGGGAATCAAGGTCATCGATCTAATTCAGCCGTTTTTGCGGGGCGGCAAGATTGGCTTGTTTGGCGGCGCCGGGGTGGGCAAGACCGTCATCGTGATGGAGTTGATCAATAACATCGCAAAGGCCCGCTCGGGCTTTTCGGTGTTCGCCGGAGTCGGCGAGCGCACGCGCGAAGGCAACGATCTGCTGCGCGAGATGGTCGAATCAAAGGTCATCGATTTTGGCGACTCCTTCTATCACAACATGGAAGAGACCGGCACCTTCGATATGACTAAGGTGGACATGACGGCGATCGAGAAATCGAAGGTCGCACTAATCTATGGCCAGATGACTGAACCACCCGGCGCGCGTCTGCGCGTGGCGTTGTCGGGTCTCACCGTCGCTGAATACTTCCGCGATCAGGGCATGGACGTGCTGCTCTTCATCGACAACATTTTCAGATTTACTCAGGCTGGTTCCGAAGTGTCCGCCCTTTTGGGACGCATGCCGTCCGCGGTCGGTTATCAACCGAATCTGGCAACGGAAATGGGCGAGATGCAGGAGCGCATCACTTCCACCAAGACCGGATCGATCACTTCGATCCAGGCCGTCTATGTGCCGGCCGACGACTATACCGATCCGGCGCCAGCGACCACATTTGCGCACCTGGACGCCGTCACAGCGCTGTCGCGCCAAATCGTCGAGCTGGGAATTTATCCGGCAGTCGATCCACTCGCTTCGTCGTCGCGCATTCTCGATCCGCGCATCGTCGGTGAGGATCATTACAACACGACACAGCAGGTGAAACAGATTCTTCAACGCTACAAAGATCTTCAGGACATCATCGCGATCTTAGGTCTCGACGAATTGTCAGACGAGGATAAGCTGGTGGTTTCGCGCGCGCGCAAAATTCAGAAGTTCTTCTCGCAACCGTTTCACGTCGCGTCACAGTTTACGGGGCGCGAAGGGAAATACGTGAAACTCGAGGACACGATCAAAGGCTTCAAAGAAATTATCGAAGGCAAACATGACGATCTGCCCGAGCAGGCGTTCTTCATGGTCGGCACGATCGAAGAAGCGGTCGAAGCGGGCAAGAAATATCAAGAATGAGATTCAGGGGTTAGGGGTCGGGAGACAGGGGTCAGAACAAACGTGAATACTCGGATCCCTGTCCCCTGACCCCCAACCCCTAAGCAGCAATGGCCGATCAACTAGAACTCGAAGTCGTTACTCCTGAACGGCGCGTGCTGTCGGAATCCGTGAACTCGGTGACGGTACCCGGGCGTGGTGGGGAAATGCAGATTCTTCCCGGACACGCAGCGCTGATTTCAGAACTACAAACCGGCGTGCTTGCTTTCAATCAAAGCGGAACCAACTTTCAGTTGCATGTTTCCGGGGGCTTCGTCGAAGTCAACGACGATCGCGTTTCCGTGTTAGCCGAGATTGCCGAGCGCCCCGAAGAAATTGATGTGGCGCGGGCGAAGCTTTCGCGCGAGCACACCGAAAAGGAACTGAGCTCGTGGAGTGGAACTGAAGAAGACTTCGAGAAAGCGCGCGCCAAGCTCGAACGCTCGGTGGTCCGCTTGCAGTTGGGAACCCATTCCAGCGCGAAAGCATAAAACCTCGCCGGCCGCTAAATCAGTCTACAATCGTGATCATCGAATCATCGGCACCAACACGCGTCGATCTGGCGGGCGGCACGATCGACATCTGGCCAATTTATCTTTTTCATCCCGGCGCGATGACCGTGAATTTTGCGCTGTCGTTGCGGGCGCGGGTGCGGATCGAAACGCGCGACGACGATCGCATCATTTTGGAATCACGCGACCGCGGCGTTCGGGTTGAGACGACAATCGAACGCATGGACGAACTGGCAAATGATGAACAAATTGAAATGGTTTCCAAGATGGTCAACTTCTTTCGGCCTGAGATTGGTTTTCATCTGGTGGCCGAAAGTGAGGCCCCGGCGGGCGCCGGCATTTCAGGATCCTCGGCACTGGCAATCGCTTTAATTGGGGGACTGAATCGTATGGTGGGCAACAGATACGACGCTCGCAAGTTCATTACGATTGCGGCTAACATCGAAAGCACCGTGATCAAAGTCCCGGCTGGTTTTCAAGATTACTATCCGGCGTTCTACGGCTCGACTTCATGCATTCATTTTCGCCCTGACGGAATTGAGCGCGAACATTTGAGAATCGACGAAGCAGAACTGGAGCGGCGCTTTGTCATCTGTTACACGGGCGAGCCGCGGAACTCAGGAATTAATAACTGGGAAATCTTTAAGCGTCACATCGACGGCGATGCGGAGTTATTTGAGATCTTCGAACGCATTCGCGAAGCCGCCAAGCAAATGCGCGCGGCGCTGCTGGCAAACGATTGGAACTCCGTGGCCGAAACGATGCGCGCGGCTTATCCAAATCGCAAACGCCTTGCGCCCGGCATCACCACCCCGCAGATGGATCGTCTGGTCGAAAAGGCTTTGGCGAACGGAGCAGAAGCCGCAAAGGTGTGTGGCGCCGGAGGCGGTGGTTGCATAGCATTCCTTTGCGCTGAAGGACGCAAACAGGACGTCGAACGCGCGTTGACCGAAGAAGAAGGCGCTGAGATTTTGAATTGGAACGTATCGCGGGAAGGGTTGATGGTTAAATGCTAGCCGTCGAAACGCGCAGCCCGCATTCCTTGCTTCGCTGACGACAAATCGCATTGAACCTGATTAGTGGTAGTCTTTATTATTCACATGGTAACATCCCGCACCATCGTTTTCGATTAAGCACAAAGGAAGAATTTGATGACCGCAACTTATTCGCGCGCGACCGCTCTGCTGCTTTCAGTTCTGCTTTTCGTTAGTCTGATTCCGCTGTCCGCCCTGGGCGAGGAAGGCATGTTCCTGCCCAACATGCTCAATGAGCTTCCGCTGAAAAAGCTACAACAGCGTGGGCTGAAGATTCCGATCACTGACATTTACAATCCGAATGGGCCGAGCATTAAGGACGCTGTGGTGATCGTCGATGGCGGCACGGGCGAGTTTCTTTCATCTGAGGGCTTGCTGCTGACGAATCATCACGTGGCTTTCGATGCTCTGGTCGCGGCTTCTGACCCTTCGAAGGATTACGCGACGAATGGTTATTTCGCGCACAATCGCAGCGAAGAGTTGCCGGCCAAAGGCTACACCGCCCAAATTACGCAAGAGTTGAGAGACGTCACGGCTGAGGTGCTTGCCGGAATCACTGACGCCACATCGCCGCAGGACCGCGCGGCCGCAATTACCAACAAGTCACGTGCGATTGCCGCGGCTGCCAGCAAGCCGGCCGAAGGCATCACTGCAAACGTGTTGCCGCTGAACGAAGGCCTCTCATATTACCTGTTCACATATTTAACGCTGCGGGACGTTCGCATTATTTACGCGCCGCCAAAGAGCATCGGCTTCTTCGGAGGCGATCCGGACAACTTTGAATGGCCACGGCATGACGGCGACTTCACTTTCATGCGGGTGTACGCCGGGCCAGATGGCAAACCAGCCGAGTACGCTGCCAACAATGTGCCTTTCAAGCCGAAGAAGTTTCTGTCGATCTCGATGGGCGGCGTGAAGGAAAACGAGTTTGTCATGGTTATGGGTTATCCGGGTTCGACGCGACGCTATCGCGAGAGTTACTCGGTTGCTTACAACCAGGACGTGGCGATGCCGTTCCTTATCGATGTCTTCAACAAACAGATCGAAGAACTGCAAAACGTCGGAAAAACCAATCGCGAGCTTCAGATAAAGCTGCAAAGCAGAATCTTTGAAATCTCCAACACCTTGAAAGATCTGGAAGGTTCGGTCATCGCTATGCGACGCGAGGGAATCGTCGATAAAAAGCGAGCGGAAGAAGCGGCTCTGGCGAAATGGATCAACGAGAACCCTGATCGGCAAAAGAAGTATGGCGAAGGTTTGCCCTCGTTAGAAAAGGCGTACGCCGAATTGACCAAAACCGCGCAGCGAGACCTTTTGGTTCAGCAATTCGCCTCGCTCTCCGACGTGTTTCAAGTTCTTTCGCTGGTCAACAGAGTCGCAGCGGAGAAGGAGAAGCCGCAATCCGATCGGAATCCAAACCTAATGATGACTGTCTTGCGCGCACGCGGCGCCGTGCCGGAGATTTTCGCCGATCGTAACGGCGCGGTTGAGCGCAACATGTTTGTCTTTCTGTTACGCAAAGCCGCCGAGCTTCCGGCCGGACAAAAGATCGATGCGGTTGAGAAGCGATTTGGAAATCTCCAGGGCGATGCTCGCATTCGCGCCGAGGAGGATTTCGCACGCACATTCACTGAGGGCAAGAACTTCGCCACCGCGGAAGCCGTCAATGCATTATTTGAAAAGACTCCGGCGCAATTGAAGGAGCTAAGCGAACCGTTAATCGACTTTGCCGGCGAGATCGGGGAGCTTGCGGCTCAAGTCGGAGCCAGCCAGCGCGCCTTTAACGCTACGGTCTCGCGCTGGAGGCCGCTGCTGGTGCAAGGCATGAGCGAGATGCATGGCAGCAAACCTTATCCCGACGCCAACCGCACTCTGCGTTTCACATATGGCGACGTGAAGGGTTATGTTCCACACGACGCCGCCGTCTACCAGCCATTTACCACGCTCTCCGGCGTGATTGAGAAAGATACGGGCCGCGACCCATTCGATGTACCGGCGAAACTTAAGCAGCTCTATCGGGCGCGTGATTTTGGTCCGTACGCGACACCCGACGGCCAGAATGTGGCGGTTGACTTTCTTTCGACGACTGATATCATCGGCGGCAATTCCGGGTCGCCGGTAATGAACGGCCGCGGTGAGCAGGTCGGGATTATCTTCGATGGGAACTATGAAGGTCTCGGCAACGACTTCTTTTATAACGAGGCAAAAGGCCGGGCAATCGCGGTCGACATTCGCTACGTGCTCTTTATCGCCGACAAATTTGGCGGCGCGGGTTACATTTTGAAGGAACTGGACATTAAGAACGCACCGGCGGCTTTGCGCCGCGCTGCGTAATGTTCGAGTCACTATCCCCTGCGTCAGCGGGCGGGCTAACAGTCAGTTCAAATAGGAGAATACAACTTGAAAAAGCTAACTATCATTCTTGGTCTGGCTCTGATCGCTTCAGTGCTCGGAGGTAGCGCGCTCGCGAAACCGCTTCCGATATCATCGACAAACCGATCGCAAGACAGCGACGTTTTCACCCACAAAGATGCAGGCGTTCAGTTCCAAGTACCCAAGGGCTGGAAGGCAAAGCCCGATGGCGAAGTAATAACAGTCTCGTCGGCCGATGATAGCGTTCAAGTCGTGTTTTGGGTTCCGGACGAGGACACTTTCGATGCTGCGGTGAAGGAACTCGATAAGGAGTTGAGCAAGACCATCAAGAATGTTAAGACGACCAGCAAGAGCAAGGAAGACAAGCACAATGGCATGGCCCACTTTGAAGAAGCCGGCACCGGCGACGTCAATGGAGTGACCATTGCCTGGAGCGTTGACGTGCTTGGAGCCACAAAGCCCCTGATCATTCTGACATTCGCCGCGCCCAACCTATTAGAGAAGCACGTCGATGAATATATGAAGCTGGTCGGCAGCATCAAGAAAATCGAATAAACCCCTTTTGTTAGCTAATTTGTGGTGGCGAACTGGCCCGATGGTCCAGACTTTTTTCTTGACACAGGAAAACCGTATCGTTTAGGATTCGCCGTCGTTTCAATCAGTGCCGGGGTTGGATTTACACCTGCCTTCGCATTTCGATTTGTAAGCGCAAGAAAAGAGATTTTGGGTTTTTTCATGAAGTATGTGCACGATGATCGGCCATTTGCGCGTTCGCGTGTGCTTTGTTCGTTGTGTGTTTCGGTGTTGCTTCCCTAGTTGAAAGCGCGTCCGGCTCACAGCATTAACCTGGCTTGAAGTAGCACAAACTTTAGTTTGTGTTCGATCAAACCACAAACTGAAGTTTGTGCTACCAGAGCTTGTTCTTTCGAATCGTTAGGAGGATTCGTTTGTATGTCTAAAATAACCGGTAAGGTCAAGTGGTTTAACAACTCGAAGGGCTATGGCTTCATTGAGCAGCCAGGCTCCTCGGACATCTTCGTTCACTATAGCGCCATTCAAGGTGACGGCTTTAAGACTCTCGAAGAGGGCCAGGAAGTTGAGTTTGAAGTGACGCAAGGCCCCAAAGGACCACAGGCCGAAAAAGTGACAAAGGCGTAGGTCTCCCCGGCTTGCTTTTAAGCACAGCCACTGACCGCTTCTGGTCGTGAGCCCGGAAGACGCGAAATAAAGAAGGCGATCTCATTATCGGGATCGTCTTTCTTTTTTTGTATTGTTTAGAGTGCGCCGGCAGAGCGAAGCGGCGACGGCGCTTTGGATCTTCGCCTAATGAACTCTTGGCTTATCCGTCCATCGCCTCAACGGATATCCAAAGCGGTGCCGCCGCTTCGCTCTGTCGCCGCACTCCACATGTTACTTATCCGCTTTGGCCTTGAAGCTAACGTGCCCGTTCTCAACGTCGACGGAAAACCGGAGCCGTTCGGTTCCAACCTTTTCTTTCAGACCGTCAGCGTGTTCCATAATTAGGCGATGAAACTTGGCGAACGAGAGATCCTTAGTTGCTTCGCCACAGCTTCGCTTCGCTTCCATCAACGCGTCGTAAACACCCTTAACCGTCTGTACGTCATGACGAACATCCGCGCACGAAAACTCGGAACGAGCGAATGGCCCGGCGGCTTCATGATTCAAAGCCCGAGCAGCGGCGGCAACATCGCGACCCTCTTCACGGCCTTGCAAGGTTCGGCGCCACATCTCGCGGAACGAGGCATATCGCGTCGCCAGCGAGTTGTAGTGATATCTCTGTGCAAAGTTCAGCGTCCGGTCGTCGCCCAAACGTTTGAGGTGACTTTCAAGGCGCATCTTTGTGTCATAAGGCAGGCGTTTGCTGCCGCCGTTGAAATAGATATCATACTCAATCTTTAAGCGACGAATGTCTTCTTCGAGCCGTGCCAGACGGTCCTCGACAGTGGGCTCGTTATCCGGATTGACAGCCTTGCTCCGCTCACGTCGTTCCTGCGCGAGCCTGGACAGCTTGTTATCATGAAGGGCCAAGTGCGAGTCTCCTATTCGGGCGACGCAAGCGGGGGCGCCGCCAATAACTTCAGTGTAGGGGCTCGGCTCTCGGCCTGTCAATAAAAGTTTTGGTAGACTGCCCTCTCCCTTTGGGAGAGGGTCGGGTGAGGGCGTAGGTGAGTAACAGTAAAAGAAAAACTCTCCTCCTTTGCTTCTCCGATCCGCTCGGATAAGGAAAGGTGGTGGCGCTCCATCGCTAAACCCTCACCCAGCCCTCTCCCAAAGGGAGAGGGGGAGCAGCAGGCCACTTTCTACTGTTTTTCATTCACTCCCTTGAAACTGCGGTGGAGCGAATCGGCAGCTTGCCGTGATAAAGCCCATAGACTTCTTCTTTCACTTCGGCCGGGAAACATATGCGATGTAATTCGTAACCGCGGCCTAAACCACGCACGGCTTCGCTAACTTCGCTGATCTCGCGAATTTGCGGATGCGCATAGCCATCCTCGACGTAAATGCGCGTGCGCGGCTCGACGCCTTCAGCAGTGTAATAGCCGTAATAAGGCACATCGCTGGCGCGATCCTCGACGAAGTAGTACTCGGGATCGAAACCCCTACGCGTGACCGCAGCGCGAGCGGCATCAAGAAAATCTTCTCTTTCGTCCTGAGGCATATCGAGATCGATAGCTTTGAAAAGGCGACGGCCGATAAAACGCCGACTCAAATCGCTCAGCACCGGATCGCTCGAATGCTGCCATTGTTTCATATGAAAGATGACATCCGAATCGTCCATTTCCAGATGCTCGGTGATGTTCAAAGCCTGACGACGCAGCACCTTTTCAAACGACGTTCCGGGCGCACACCAAACAGAGGCGCCTTTTTCAACCAACTCCAGCGCTCGCAGCAACGCCGATCGCAAAACAGCTTCTGCCGAACGCAAGGTCCGATGAAAATAAACCTGCCGAAACATGTAGTAGCGCGCTTGCAAATACTCTTCGACCGCAAAGACACCACGGGCCGCCACATAAATGCGATCGCGCTCCTGATCGATCTGGAGCGCATTGATGATCCACTCCAGGTCGTAGAGACCATACTTCGCTCCAGTCATCAACGAGTCGCGTAACAGATAATCCATTCGATCCACGTCGAGTTGCGAAGAGACCAGTTGGCCCAGCGCGGCAGGTTTGAAAGTTCCTTCGATGATCGACGCGATGCGTTGCGGCAGTCCGCTCGAGTAGGAATGTAATACTCGGCCTAGCTCCGTCTCGTCGGACAGAACAGTTCTCATCGTCATCTGCTCGTGATGGACGCCGAGAATGTTTTCCATGGCGTGAGAGAATGGTCCGTGCCCCACGTCATGCAGGAGCGCCGCGCTGCGTGCGGCCACGCGATCCGCCGCGTCAATATTGTGCCGATCAGTCAACTGATCGAGGATGCGCGTCATGAGATGCAGCGCGCCCAGGCTGTGTGTGAACCGCGAGTGCTCGGCGCCCTGATAGGTGTAAAGCCCCAGACCGAGTTGCTTAATGCGGCGCAGCCGCTGAAATTCTGGTGTGTCGATCAAGAGAATCAACAAGCGGTCCTCGGCGTGGTCGTCGCGCAAAGGAATGATGTTGTGAACCGGATCGCGATAGATTCGATGAGACAAACTCTCGGCCCTGACACTTCAAATGAATTGGGTCGCAGTCTACCACAACAACCGCCGGAGCGATCGGGCGAAGGCCGCCTGCCGGCTCTGATCTGTCATTGAGAACGTCCCTGAGGCTATTTACAGAGTTTCGGAATAAAAACCAAACTTTTGGATTTACAGATAGGGTGAAGTCTATGGAAGCCGGAGGTTTTGCCACGCATGTACAAGCACCAGACCATGGCACCATGATTGCTTATTAGTGTAGCGGAATCTAAATCTGGTGACTCAGTGGGCTGATCGCAGCTGCCGACGAGCGAAAATTCCATCCAGGAATTGCCAAAAGACATCGAGAAAATCCAAGCTGACGACAGCGAGTGCGGTTGTTGGGTACTTCGAAGATGACCCAAAGCGCTCTGACAAGGAAAGCTATAAGTTCAACACCTACCTTTAGGAGAATAGACAATGAGTAAAAAGCTAAGTTTCCTGCCATTGACAGTGGCGGTTCTTCTCTGTCTCACGGGCATTGCCTTTGGACAAGAAACCACGGGTAGCATTCGTGGCAACGTCAAAGACCCCAACGGGGCGGCCGTTCCCAATGCGACTGTCAAGGCGACAAACCCGCAACGAAGTTTCACAACAACTACAAACTCGCAGGGGGAGTATGAGTTTACCGACCAGTTGCCGCCCGATGTTTATACGGTAACGGCCTCGGCGTCCGGCTTCTCTGAAGTTAAGCGCCCCGATGTACAGGTCCTGCTCGGTAAGACAATACTGGTAAATATTGATTTAGCGGTCGCGGGCACATCAGCTACCGTCACCGTAACGGGTAATCAAGAGCCGCTGGTCGACGTGAGTTCGAGCAAGACGGCCACGAATGTTTCTCAGCAACAGATAGACGTTCTGCCGAAGGGCCTCAATTTTTCTTCGATTATCAACGTAGCTCCCGGCGCTCGCAATGAGCCGAACGCTGGTGGGTTCCAGATTGACGGCTCGTCAGGCTCTGAGAACCGGTTCATTGTTGACGGCCTGGATGTGACTCGCATTTTCGGCGGTACGCTTGGATCGACCAAGAACATCCCTTACGACTTCGTCCAGCAGCTCCAGGTCAAGAGCGCCGGCTACGAAGCCGAATTCGGCGGTGCGACTGGCGGGGTCGTCAACCTCGCTACCCGCAGCGGATCAAACGATTGGCACGGCGAAGTAAGAATGGACTACACCTCATCCGCTCTTCGCGCCCACGATAATCCCGCAGCGCGCCGCAAGCTGACGGACTTAACTCAGCTCGAGTATTTCAAGAATCCGAGGGGCAAGGATAATACGCGTCAGATAACTCCGACAGTGAGCGTTGGCGGTCCGATTCTGAAGAACAGGCTCTGGTT
>QHXG01000742.1 GCA_003222845.1 Acidobacteriota bacterium
AAACGGGTCGTGTAGTGGCCTCCGCGTGCGCCGAGAGAAACGCAATCTGTTCGCTTGAGATGGGCGGTAAGAACGCGATCATCATCATGGACGACGCCGACATCGACAATGCGGTAGAAGGCGCGATCTGGGGCGCGTTCGGGACTTCCGGTCAACGCTGCACCGCTTCGTCGCGTCTGATCGTTCACAAAAAAGTGTACAAGTCGTTCAGCAATAAACTCGTCGAGCGCGCGAAAGCCATGCGCATCGGCAACGGCGCCGATCCAAAAGTTGATGTGGGCCCGGTAATCAACAAAGACGCCGTGAAGAAGATCATGGGCTACATCGATATCGGCCAGAATGAAGACGGTGCCACGCTCGCCTGCGGCGGTCATCATCTGACCAAAGGCGAGTACGCGCACGGATATTTCATCGAGCCAACCGTCTTCACTGACGTCACCCCAAACATGCGCATCGCGCAGGAAGAAATCTTCGGCCCGGTAACTTCAGTGATTCCCACAAACTCTCTGGATGAAGCCATCGAGATTGCCAATGGTGTCCAATACGGTCTCTCTGCAGCGATCTACACCCAGGACGTTAACCGTGCCTTCCACGCGATGAACGAAACCTACACGGGCATCTTTTACGTCAACGCGTCAACGATAGGCGCCGAAGTCCATCTCCCTTTCGGCGGCACCAAAGCCACCGGCAACGGCCACCGCGAAGCCGGCACGCAGGTGCTGGACATTTTTTCTGAATGGAAATCGGTTTACGTCGATTACAGCGGTAAACTTCAGCGCGCGCAGATTGATAATGCGGAGTGACTCCTGATTTCAAAGAGGCAATCTGCGAATAGTGTCCCAATCATGTGAAACCAGAATGCGACCCTCACGCGCTGCACCTTCCAGCACCGTTTCGTCGTGCAGCCCTCTTAATCCCGCTTCTGTGGCTGTCTTGAAGTTAATCTCCGGTGCCCGTCGAACAACGCCGGTAACGATGTCCTGGTTGAGATCGGCGTCAGCTTGAAAGCGAATCTTCATGGTGGGAGCAGTCGATGAGTGCTATTTGAGAACTGCCCGGGCTTCGTCAAACTTCTTGTAGAAATCGGGATCGGCATCGCGCTCCTGGCGCCGCTGCTCTTCAAAGTCCGCCTCGCGCTCTCGGAGATAGGCGTCGATCCGTTCGTGGTTCGACAGGTAATACGTAATCGCACCGTAGATATCTTCGAGCGTCAGAAGAGGAAACGAACGCAAGATTGACTCCGGTGAGGCCCCTCGCTTGAACGCATACACGACCGATGCAAGCGAGATCCTCTTTCCCGCGATCCAATAGCCACCGTCGCGCTGCTCCACGTACTCTTTACTCATCGCTTAGCGCATCCCTCATTAGTTAAGAAGTGATTAAGCCTACTATAATCAAGTTCTTTGAATTCACCAACGCCTACATAACACGAAATGACTCCGGATCGTATCCGCAACTTCTCCATCATCGCGCACATCGATCATGGCAAATCGACACTCGCCGATCGTCTACTCGAATTAACCGGCGCCGTGACCGGGCGCGATATGTCGGCCCAGATACTCGACGACATGGACCTTGAGCGCGAGCGCGGTATCACCATCAAAGCCCATGCGGTGCGGCTCGATTACAAAGCGCAGGACGGTCAACAGTACATCCTGAATTTGATCGACACGCCCGGACATGTGGATTTCTCGTACGAGGTTTCGCGGTCGCTTTCGGCCTGCGAAGGCGCCTTGCTCATCGTCGATGCTTCGCAGGGCGTCGAAGCCCAGACGCTGGCGAATACTTACCTGGCGATTGAAAATAATCTCGAGCTGATTCCGGTCATCAACAAGATCGACTTGCCCGGGGCTGAACCTGAGAGAGCCATTGAAGAAATCGAGCACTTCATCGGCCTGGAAACTCATAACGCGATTCTGACCAGCGCCAAGACCGGCGTCGGAGTCTCAGAGGTGCTGGAAGCGATCGTGCGCGATGTGCCGCATCCCAAAGGCGATCCACACGCGCCGCTCAAAGCTCTGATCTTCGACTCGTGGTACGACTCTTATCGCGGCGTGATCGTTCTCTTTCGCGTCATCGATGGCACGATTCGGCCGGGAATGAAGATTCGCTTCTTCAATGCCGGCCGCGATTATCAGGTGGAAACCCTCGGCGTGAA
>QHXG01000773.1 GCA_003222845.1 Acidobacteriota bacterium
CTCCAATCACGCCTTCCCGCATGAACTCTTTCCGTGTTTCAAGCACGCGGAGGTAGTCATGCGGAATGACACGCACGAATTTTGTCAGCCAGTCATCCCACGCCAACAGCACTTCGGTTGCGCGCCGGCTGCCAGTGTATTCGGCGTGATGGAAGACCATGTCTTTCACAGCTTCGATCTCCTGCTCGTCGTCCAGACCGGTGAGCGCTACCATCTCTTCATTGCATCGGCGAGAAAATTCGCCTTCCTCATCGAGCACGTAAGCAATGCCGCCTGACATCCCAGCGGCGAAATTTCGTCCCGTCGGACCAAGCACGACTACGCGTCCACCAGTCATGTATTCGCAACCGTGATCGCCAACAGTTTCAACCACCGCCGATGCTCCGCTGTTGCGCACGCAGAAGCGTTCACCTGCAGCGCCGCAGATGTAGGCTTCGCCGCTCGTCGCGCCATAGAGAGCGACGTTGCCGATAATCACGTTCTGTTCCGCGATGAACGTTGCTTCGCGCGGCGCGTAGACAATAATTTTGCCGCCGGAAAGTCCTTTGCCGAAGTAATCGTTTGCGTCGCCCTCCAGGGTAAGCGTCATGCCGTGCGGCACGAACGCGCCAAAACTCTGGCCGGCCGAACCGTTAAAGTGCAAACGAATTGTGTCCTCAGGAAGTCCGTGTGGTCCATGGCGTCGCGTGAGTTCGCCGCCAACCATTGTTCCCACCGCTCGATCCACGTTTTGGATTGGTAAGGTTGCTTCGACCTGCTCTGCCGCATCGAGGGCAGGTTTACAAAGATTCAATAACTGTCTGGCATCAAGTGAACTCTCCAGCCCGTGGTCCTGATCGATTTGGCAATATCGCGCGACTGATTCCGACGTGTCAGGCCGATAAACAATTTGAGAAAAGTCGAGCCCATGGGCTTTCCAGTGATCGATATCGGCGCGTATCTCAACACAATCGGTGCGTCCGACCATTTCATTGATTGTGCGGAAGCCAAGTTCAGCCATGAGTTCACGCACTTGCCGCGCGATCAGGTACATGAAGTTAACGACGTGTGATGGATCGCCCGTGAATCGCGCGCGCAGTTTTGGATCTTGCGTCGCCACTCCCACCGGGCAGGTGTTCAAATGACAGACGCGCATCATGACGCAGCCAAGGCTCACCAGCGGCGCCGTCGCGAATCCGAATTCTTCAGCGCCGAGTAGCGCGGCTATCACCACGTCGCGCCCGGTTTTTAGCTGGCCGTCGGTTTCCAGCGTGACGCGACCGCGCAGATCGTTGAGCACCAGTGTTTGATGCGTTTCGGCCAGGCCTAACTCCCAAGGGACGCCGGCGTGCTTGATAGAGGTCTGTGGCGACGCGCCAGTGCCGCCATCGTGACCACTGATCAGAATGACGTCGGCGTGCGCCTTTGCCACCCCGGCGGCCACGGTTCCTACACCGACCTCGGCGACCAGCTTGACGCTGATGCGCGCATGTGAGTTGGCGCATTTCAGGTCATAGATCAGTTGCTTGAGATCCTCGATCGAATAAATGTCGTGGTGAGGCGGGGGCGAAATCAATCCCACGCCCGGGGTCGAATGCCGCACCCGCGCAATCTCCGGATAGACCTTGTGACCAGGAAGTTGGCCGCCTTCGCCCGGCTTGGCGCCCTGGGCGATCTTGATTTGCAATTCTTGAGCATTCACGAGGTAGTTGCTGGTCACGCCGAACCGTCCCGATGCAACTTGCTTGATGGCGCTATTGCGTGAATCGCCATTCGCCTCGATAAAGTAGCGCGCCGGATCTTCGCCGCCCTCGCCGGTGTTACTTCGGGCCCCGATACGATTCATCGCAATCGCCAGCGACTCGTGCGCTTCTTTGCTGATCGAGCCGTATGACATCGCGCCCGTTTTGAATCGCTTGACGATTGATTCCACTGGTTCGACCTCGGCAATTGGAATTGGCTCGCGGTTAGACTTGAGCCGCATCAAACTGCGCAACGTGCAAAGCTTCCCCGTTTCATCGTCGATCAGCCGGCTGTACTCTTTGAAGTCGTCATAACTATTCGCCCGGCAAGCTTGTTGAAGTTTGTGTATCGTCGCTGGATTGAACAGGTGGTATTCGCCGTTTTGGCGAAAGCTGTACTGCCCTCCGCCATCCAGTGCGGTTTCTTCGCTAAATCGATCGCTAAACGCT
>QHXG01000018.1 GCA_003222845.1 Acidobacteriota bacterium
GTTCGTCCTTATTATCACGCCGCCGATGTCTTTGCCCTCTCTTCTGTGATGCGGAGCGAGGCGTTCGGTATCGTTCAACTCGAAGCGATGGCCTGCGGCAAACCAGTCATCAATACTCAACTCAATTCGGGCGTCACCTTTGTGTCTCCGCATGGCGTATCCGGACTGACCGTACCACCGGCAGACTCCGAAGCGCTGGCTGACGCCATAAATCAACTTTTCGACCACCCGCATCGGCGCGCGGAACTCGGAACCAAGGCCAGAATGCGCGTTGCCCATCAGTTTACAGTAGAGAAGATGGTCCAACTCACCTTCCAACTATACCAACATATAGTGCGCCAGAACGGCGAGCGATAGCGACCGGAACCCACCACGCGTCCTTGATATAAACCGATACAATTGTTTCTGGGTACCTCGATGATCCGGTCGCTACCGCTCGCGGTTCTGACACGAAGAATTGCCAAAGAGATCGGGGCGCTCTCTTTTTACTCACTGCTGATCCTGATCGCGCTGGTGGCCATACCTTACGGCGCCTCAGAGCCGTGGTGGAAGGCTTTCTTTCAATGCATAATATTCGCTCTCGCCGGATTGTTTGTGATCGAGAGACTACTCTTGAATAAGCACGCCGCTCCCTACTACAGCCTGCTGTTACCCGCCATTGCCTTAATCGCCTTCGCCTTCCTCCAAACCGTACCCTGGTCTCACTACAGCACGGCCGGAATTGATAACGTCGCTGAGACTATAAGTGCGGACGCATCTCAGACGCGGCTTTTTATCAGTCAGTTCGGGGCATTGGTCCTTGCTGGATTGCTGCTCGTCGTGCACACAAATAGCCAGAAACGACTGCGTCTTCTCATCGAACTGATCATTGCAGTTGGGGTGATTAGCGCCGGCTTCGGCCTTCTGCGACAGGCGACGCAAGTTGACGCCGGCTTTCTCCTACCATATCTGCGTCCGCATTTTGGTTACGCGCAATTCATCAATCGAGACCATTTTGCATTTTTGATCGAGATGGCCCTGGGCTTGGGTCTTGGAATTACAGTTTGTCGCGGCATCAGCGGAGCACGGCTGGCGCTCTATCTCATCGCAGCGATTCCGATGTGGATCGCCCTGGTGCTTGCCAACTCGCGCGGCGGCATCTTGAGCATGCTCTGTCAGGTGCTGATTCTCGCCTGGCTGTTAGGTTGGCGCCGTACCGCGCACCGGATCGAGAACGAACAAACCCCAGCGCACCCTGGCATCCGGCTGTTTCGGAAGGCCCGATCGCTGGCGGCTCGCGCGATATTGATAATCGCGTTGTTCGCGGCGGCGGTGGTTGGCGTGATCTTCGTGGGTGGCGATCCGCTAGTCCGAAAGCTTGACGCGATTTCAATTGAGCTTGATCCCAAAATCGCTGAGTCGTACACGCTGCGATTGAATATTTGGCAGGCAACAAGAGAGTTGATTAAGGACCACCCAGTCGCAGGTGTGGGGTTTGGCGGCTATTGGATCGCGATAACGAGATATCATCACTCGTCAGGAGAGATCACGCCGCAAGAAGCGCATAGCGATTATCTGGAGCTGATGACGAGCGGCGGTCTAATCGGTCTAGCCATTGGCGTCTGGTTTGTTATCGCGTTCGTCCAGGCGGCGCGGCGAAAACTTCTGATCGCGGAGAATTACGACCGCGCAGTGACGCTAGGCGCATTGGTTGGGATCGTAACGGTCGCGATTCATAGTCTGGTGGATTATGGACTTCACGTTACAATCAACACTCTGCTCCTTACCGCCCTCGTCTCGATCGTTCTTATCAATGTTAAAGAAACAGAGCGACTTCAAGGAACGGTGAAATGAGGAGTTCGATCGTTACCACCAGGCCTAATTTGATCAGTGTGACAATTGTGTTGCTCCTCCTTATTTTCCTGGTCATTGAACTTCAAACGGGGACGTTCTTTGCCAGTCGCGAGGCATCCAGCTCGCCAGAGATCCGGCAGCAGTCAATTATGGCGGCCCTCATGGTTGCCGGCAATCAGTCGATCTCGGTCAATAGCGCTAAAGCAATCGACGGCGCGACTATTCTAAGCGGCGCCACAATCGTAACGCCGAATCAAGTCAACGCCCGAGTCGGACTCGGCTTGCTTGCTACTCTTGACATTGCACCTAATACGACCGTGAAACCAGAGTTCGAACAAAACAGGGCCATCAAAGTGACTCTCATGCAAGGTTGCGTGATTCTGCGCGCCGGTAAGGGCATCGTGGCGGAAGTCGTAACATCCAAGGGAATTGCCGGTAAGACGCAGTCGAATGAAGGCGGGCCACTCGAGGTTTGTTTTCCACAGGGCGCTTGGCCTGGATTACGAATAGAACAAGATAAGGGCGTTGGCTTGTTTTATTTTGCCAGACTCGCCGCTCTGGGGGTGATCGGCGGTCGCTTGAGAACAAACATGGCTGTTGGTCTGGACGACCGCGGTAGTAATCCCGGCCCATCTTCCCCATAACTGTTAGGCAACGAAATCGATCTGTGGGCTAATGTCGTTCGCTACTGAAAAGGCCGCGCCGCTAATGGATGAGGGAAGAGACCCGGGCACGGCTGCATTCCTTCCGCGCACTATCAGTGTAGTCGCTGTGCTGGCGATTCTCTCTCTGGCAGCTTGGTGGGCCGGGCGTTCCGGACTTGTTAGTCTGCTCACGATCTATGCAGCCAAGACTAATCAGGTTGCCGCCGCAGATGCCGCCTTAAGACTAAGCCCGAATGATCCCGACGCGCATTTTGTCCGCGGAGCCATTCTCGAATCGAAGAGCGTAGCGGCAGCGGTCGAAGAGTATAAGCAAGCTGTACGCACGCGTCCCGAAGATTATGTTCTATGGTTAGACCTCGCGCGCGCGCAAGAGTTCAATGGCGATGTCGCCGGTGCGATTGCCGCAGCAAGTCAAGGCGTACGCCTGGCGCCTTTTTACGCAAAGCCGCATTGGCTGCTCGGAAATATATTTGTACGCGCCGGACGAAACGACGAGGGCTTTCGTGAGTTGCGGTTGGCCGGAGCGAGCGATAACGCGTTACTGGCCGCGATAATTGATTTGGAATGGGAGTTATCGGGAGGAGATGCCGATTTCGTTAGGCGGGCCGTCGATCCAAAGTCTCCAGACTCGTATAAGGCGCTGGCTGATTACTTCAAGAAGCGTAACAAGGTTACCGACGCCATTGAAATGTTACGCGCCGCCGGCCCCGCTGCTGAGCAGGAGCGACGGCAATATCTACAAGAATTAATCTCGGCGCAGACCATCAAAGAGGCCGCCCTACTTTGGTCAATCGATCACCCTGCGTCTATGGTCGATCAGCTAATCGATCCAGGTTTCGAACACGAGAGCAATCTGGACGAGCCAGGCTTTGGCTGGCGCCGGGAAAACAAAGCGGGGTCATTATCACTCTCGCTCGACCAGAAAGACCCAAACGAAGGACGTTTCAGCCTGCGAGTTGATTTCAGCGGGGATTCTGAGACGGGCACGCCCATCATTTCGCAGTTCATTCTCGTTACACCAGGTGCGCATTACCGGTTTCATTTTGTGGCTCGGACTGAGGGCATCGTCAGTGGCGCTCTACCCTACGTTGCCGTAGCTGATGTTGCCAACCATGTCATCCTCGGCCGAATCAGTCCCTTTCCACAGATGAGAACTGATTGGCAAGAGTACTCGATAGACTTCAAGAGCGGAGAAAAAAGCAGCGCGGTCCAAGTGTTGCTTCGGCGCGAAGCGTGTGGACAATCGAGTTGTCCGATCTTCGGCCATCTCTGGCTCGACAACTTTTCAATTGAGAAGTTGTGAGATCTGGTTTTGCGAGCGCAACGGATTAAGTTCTTGAGATGTTAGATGGACAGGATTTACAAGATTTACACGATTGAGAAACCAGCTGCCCATACCCAAATGAGATCGTCATCCCTTCATAGCTGGACTTCGAGTCTTTCTTTTACCAAAGTTTCCATCTTGTAAATCTTGTTAATCCTGTCTTAGCTGCGCGAGCGGAACTTACCAGCCGATCCCGTTAGCACCTTCGTGGCGGTCTTGAGTTTTGACCCAGGAACCCTGAGCGATAGGAGGATCAGGAGTTGATCGACCCATTTCGAGATCCTGTGCAGGTGCCGCAATTTCGCAGCAGGTTTGGCGGTTTCTGGACCGATCTAAATAACGCCCCGGATCTGATCGACGGAAAAGTAAGTCTTGGCTCGATGAATCAGGAGGAAGCACAGCTACTCCGGTTCTTTGTTGAAAACGGATACCTCATTCTGCGAGCGGCCGTAGACATCGATCGAATCGACGAACTCAATCGCGACATTGAGAAGCTGTCGGAAGATCCGCCAGCCGAGGCTTGGGTAAACTGCATAGAAGACGGTCATGGAGTAACTCGTCAAATGACTCCCGCCGATAAGGATGAACCCGATAAAATGATCAAGTTGCTCGACCTTTACTCTTATCTGCCATCGGCGAGAGAAATAGTCTTTGCTCCTCAGACCATGCGCTTGATCAAACTCATATTTGAGAGACCTGTGCTGGCGCACCAGAGTCTTTTCTTCTTTAAAGGATCGCAGCAACCAATACACCAGGATACGGCGTTCGTGCGGGTTAGCTCGCCGATGGAACTTGTGGCCTCGTGGACGGCGCTTGAGGATATCGAGCCGGGCAGTGGCGAGCTGACTTACTACCCGAAGAGCCACCAGTTCCCAGAGTTTCTATTTGAAGGCAAGTACAAGTGGTGGCCTCCCGGATGCGATGAGCTTGGTCGTTATTACGAGCACCTCAATGAGTGCGCTGCAGCTCGAAACATTCCCAGAACAAAGTTTCCCGCTAGGAAAGGCGACGTCTTTATTTGGAGTGCAGACTTCGCTCACGGCGGCGGCGAGATCGACGATCCTTATAAGACCCGACGCAGTATCGCTGCTCATTACTGCCCGATAAATACTTATCCTATGTACCTTCATTATGAGAACTCCAAAGAGATAATTCAGGCCGGTGATGACATCTATTACTGGTCGCAAAAAAAGGAGTACTGGAGGTCCGGATAGCACGATAACCTTTCCGCGATCTCTAGAAACGAAAGACGAATAATGGCATTTCGTGGTCGTCTTGATACTGCGAACGATTTCATGTTGCATGGCTGGGCGCATAGCGATGACCTCCCAGACTTGCCGGTTCATATAGATATCGTGATCAACCAAAAGCTCGCGTGCAAGCTACTCGCCGATTGCTATCGTCCCGACCTCGAGGCTGCCGGTCTTGGCAATGGTCGGAAGGCTTTCTGGTTTAATCCATCTGAGTATTTTACTGAGGTCGAAAACCTCGTCGAAGTGTATTTTTCAGACACGGATCAACTCCTTGATAATGGAAGGAAAATAATTGCACCCCTGTCAGCGAAGGGTGATGATTCCTTGCCCAGTCTTGTGTCTCAGGCAAAATCTCGATGGCGCGGCGATGAACCCGATGCGGGACTAACCTGGGGCAGCATAATGACGGGCGACTCGTTTTTTGATGAGGTCGAAAAGCATTTCCAGTTCACAGCTTACACTCGCATTCTGGAGATTGGGCCAGGCTATGGTCGATTGCTCAAAACACTGTTGGATCGTGGGCATCCGTTTGCCAGTTTTTGTGGCGTCGATCTCTCAAAGGCTCGCGTAGATAAGCTGCGCCGACAGTTTGACGATGATCGCATCCGGTTCGAGATTGGTGACTGCTCCCAATACAAACTCTCCCAATCTTTTGATATTGGTCTATGCTCAGCGACTTTCGAACATCTGTACCCGTCAATCGAACAAACGTTGGTTAATCTGCGCGCGCAGATAGATCTGAACGGCATGCTATTCGTAGATTTTATTATGCACGACGAAAACCTTTCTCTATCGCGGGCCTATTTTGAGGAGGAGTCTATTGGCGGCGCGTACATCCGCATATATTCTTTGCAGGAGTTGGAACCCCTTTTCAATCATGCCGGCTTCGCTATCCAAGCAGCGCATCCGGTAGTTCTGGGCACCGGATTGCAGGGTGAGACCATAAGGCGCATGCTGATCTGCGCTAGCGCGCGCCTCTTGCGGCGGGCCAAAGCAGAATCACTGATGGATTAGCCTACTAGCGTTGACTAGAATCGAGTCAGGAGAACGTATGTTTGATCCCTATCGAGACCCAGTACAAGTGCCGCAATTCCGCAGCAGCTTTGGCGGGCTGTGGACTGATCTGAACAACGCCGTCGAGTTGATTGAAGGAAAACTCGAACTCGGGATGATAAACGAGGAAGACGCTCAACTACTACGCTTCTTCGTTGAGAACGGTTATGTCGTTCTGCGGGGTGCCGTCGACGAAGAGGCGATTGACGAGTTCAATGAAGATATTGAAAGAATGGCAAAGGACCCTCCTTTGGAAGCATGGGTGAGCTGCTTCGAAGACGGCCACTGGGGAGGGCGTCAAATGAAGGCCGGTGATGTGGAAGCGGCAGACAAAGGCGTCAAACTTTTGGATGTTTACACGTACATGCAGTCAGCTCGGCGGGTGATCTTTGCACCTGCGACTACGCGCTTCATCAAACTGGTATTTGAGAGACCTGTCTTGGCGCATCAGAGCCTATTCTTTTTTAAAGGATCGCAACAACCTATCCATCAGGACACGGTGTTCGTGCGGGTTAGTTCGCCGATGGAATTTGTCGCCTCATGGACCGCGCTCGAGGACATTCAGCCCGGTAGCGGTGAACTCGTCTACTATCCGAGCAGTCATCAGTTCCCCGAATTCCTTTTCGGCGGTCAGTGCAGATGGGTCTTTCCCGGATGCAATGAGCTTGACCGCTACTATGCTCAGCTGCACGCTTCTGCTCAGGCGCGGAACATTTCCAAAACAAAATTTCTCCCGCAGAAAGGCGATGTTTTTATCTGGAGCGCAGATCTGGCTCACGGAGGTAGCGAGATAGAAGATCCAACCAAAACCCGACGCAGCATCGCAACCCACTATTGCCCCTTAAATACCTACCCAATGTACCGTCACTATGTAGGCGCCACCGACGTCGTAAAGGCGGGAGAAGGCGTGTATTACTGCTCAGAGAAGAAGGCTAAGTGGTAATCACGGACGCTGATAACTAAACGGAAATATATGCAACGAGCTTCTTCTTAAAATCATGATTTTCCAGGAGCAATTCTTCCGGGCTCTCGACGCCTTGCGATCTCAACGACTGAATGAAAGCTCTCATCGCCCAGAACACTTTGTCATTTCCCTGAAAATTAATTGATTCATAAAGCGTGACCAGATCCTGCATACTCTTTTCCGGGTCCGAGCTATTGAAAATTCGCTTCCCCTCGAAGCGATGAAGATTTGCTGCAATCACCCAGCAAATATCGAATAACATCCACGCTCGATCGCTATTAATCGTATTAGCTTCGTGGACTCGGTATTTAACCAGGGGTTTTGGAATAAGTTTGCACTTGGCGCAACTGGCGGCTCTTAGCAAGAAGTCCCAGTCATGAGCGAAGCGCAAATTGCGCATTCCGCCAACTTTGTCATAAAGACTCCGACGCATCATGACGTTGCTGGTTGACGCCACAAAATTCCCGCGCAACAGGTTTAAGCCGAAGTCATCAGTTTTCTGGAAGCTCAATTCGGGATGCTCAATTGGCCACGGCTCGAGATTATGCCAACCTTCTTTTATGGCAAGCTGCTGTCCAGTTGCATCAATGACTTCGATCCAGGTCGCGAGCAACTCGACCGCCGGATCGTTGCGAAACTCCGACATCAACTCCTGGATTCGATCGGGATGAAACACATCATCTGAGTTTAAGATCGCCAGAAATTCACCGGACGCCAATCCCAATCCTCGATTGATGGCCACGTGCGCGCCCTGGTTCTCCTGGGCATAGAAGCTGAAGCGCGGATCCTTTATCTTCACCAGGTGATTGAGCGAATCGTCACTTGAACCATCATCAACGACGATCACTTCAATGTCTTCGTAGGTCTGTCCCAACGCGCTCTCTATCGCGGCGTCGATATATCGGGCGTGGTTGTAGCTGGGAATAATTATCGATACCAGGTTTGGGTCGGGGCGCAAACTGTTAGTTTGCGTTACTGCTCGTTCGTTGTGGCGCGAACTGTTAGTTTGCGTTACTGCGTGTTCCCAACTCTGGGCATACTGGCGCGCGACTGCCTCACCGGAGAAGCGATTGCGAACTGTTTCGGCACTTGCCTGCGCATTTCTCCGATAGGTATCCAAATTTGCGACCCATCTCTCGTACCCCTGCTCCAGACAATCAAGGTTGCCGATTTCGGATATAACGAGACCGGCGTCGTATTCGTCGAGCACTAACTTTACGTCTCCAACATCAGTTGCCAGCACCGGTACTCCCATGCAAAGCGCTTCGAGAATTACGATCGGCATTCCTTCAAACTCGGAAGTAAGGATCAGGCCCGACGCGATTGAAAGAACTTCAGCCACGTTCTCAATGAAAGGAATGCGGCGCAGATTTTTCAAGTCGTGTTGGCGAATAAACTCTTCGGCCACGGGCGCCAGGTCGCCGTCACCGACCATTGCGAATAATGCATCATCGCCTGTCTGCTGCCTTTTCAAAGCAAGTTGCAGAAAATCGATTGGCCGC
>QHXG01000774.1 GCA_003222845.1 Acidobacteriota bacterium
AGCTCCGGAAGGTGGTAATCCCCTTAATAGGAGCCAAAAGCCCATGGTCAGTTCGAAGAAGAAGATCGGAGCTCCATAAATCCCAACGCCGACAACCTTCGCAAGCTCGGGAAAAATGATGAACGAGAATGCGCTCGCGCCCATCAAAAAGGACGCAAACATTCCCCAGGCCGCCAATGCTCTTGGGATATAACTCGACTTGAACCACAAATAACAAAACAGCGTGCTTCGAAGTCCGGCAAACACCAGGCCCACGCCATATCCGGCGCCATGTGCGCTGATCGAAAGCCTCGCCAATGCTTGCAATCGATCTGGCTCAAATACTCGCAAGTAATCGGCGCCGCCACTCAATAGGCGCAGAGCCTCGAAGTCATTGAGCAGGGTGACAACCAGAATCGCGGTCTCGATCAGCCCCCAGAACGCCGCGAGCAAGGCCAGGTTCCGATTTACTGGCTTGAGTACCACGTAAAGAGCTGTGATTAGTACTATATCGATTGCGAAGACAGTGAGGTTGCTGGCGGTGCCCAGACGAAAGAGTCTCTCGTGCGCCATGATATTACGAGCCGTGTCCACAGCGTTGTTGGAGACAATTAGTCGGCCGAGTACATAGAACTCGGCGAAGACCGCCGGCGGCAGCGCAAACAGATAAGAGAATCCCACAACTGTCGCTGCTTTGCGTTGTGATTCGTCGATGGTGCCGATTGTCATTCCGCTTCCCCACGGTTCCAGACTTTAAACTTCCCCAACCTCATCTTAAAGTCTTCAATTACACGAGGACTCCAGGCTGAAAA
This sequence comes from Acidobacteriota bacterium, assembly GCA_003222845.1. Classification (GTDB taxonomy): domain Bacteria; phylum Acidobacteriota; class Blastocatellia; order Pyrinomonadales; family Pyrinomonadaceae; genus UBA11740. The sequence goes on from QHXG01000774.1 coordinate 792, forward strand.
AATTCAAAGTCCAAATTTAGATCCTTAGCGAGCCACGGAACGCCCTGGCGGCATAGTAAGAGTCTGCACCGTTGTGATAAACAAAGACATGGTCGTAGCGGCGATCACAAAAGATGGCGCCGCCGAGTTTTCTAATAACAGAAGGTGTTTTCACCCAGCTCGATGTTGTCGTATCGAAATTCCCAAGTCTCTGCAACTCTCGATATTGCTCTTCCGTCAAAAGCTCGATGCCCATGGCAGCCGCCATATTCATAGCGGAATCTTTTGGCTTATGTTCTTTCCTTGCCTCCAGCGCTTCGCGGTCGTAACAAACACTTCTGCGGCCTTTAGGACTTTCCGCTGAACAATCATAAAAAATGTATTCGCCCGTCTTTTTATCGTGACCAACAACATCCGGCTCACCGCCGGTTCTTTCCATTTCGTTGAGTGACCAAATTTTTTGAGGATTCGCTTCCAGCTTTGCCTGGACTTTAGCCCATCCAACACCTTCATGGCGGTTCATGTTTTTCTCGAAACGGGCTTTCAATGCTCTGAGTAGTTCTTCACGCTGTTCTGGTGACAACCGTTTCTTATTGCTATTGGTTTTCTTCATCCGTTTATATTACCTCTGCTGAATAGGTGAGTTAAGCGTAAAGTGAGCTTATATCTGCAGACAATTTCTTTTTCTTCTTTGGCTTTGGCTCGGGTAGCGATTGTTAGGCCGGCGCCTCGTGGCCCCTCAGCTAGAGTGAAGAGAACGCACTGATCGTGACGTAGTATCCGTCCGGATCCCGGAGCGCGAACTCCTGTGTGCCAGTAGCCGGGTTCGCGTGCGGCTCCTCTTCGAGCCGGGCGACGAGCGCGCGGGCCCTCTTCAGTGCCATATCGAAATCGTCGACACGGAAGAACAAGAGGAGCCCGTTGCCAGGAGTCGCATTGTCCGGGCTCGTCAACGTCGGGTGCTCGTGCGCGCCCCACTGGTGGAGGCAGAGCAGGACAGTTCCATCCGAATCGAGGATCTGACCAAAGTAGTCATGGTGGGGTCGTGTCTCGGGCTGGCCGAAGAGTGACTGGTACCATTTGAAGCTACTCGGCACATCGCTTACGCCGATGATCGCCCAAGTGCGTTTCATGACATGTCTCCCGTGGGTGCCTAAAGGTTGAGTTGACCCCGTGAGATAAGTCTTACTATCTCAACGGCGCAAATCAAAGCACCCTTCGCCGCACCAATTCATCCTTCATCCTTCCTACTTCATCCTTGCTTTTGCGATTCCACCCACGAACGATAGTTCTTGGGAACGTCCATCGTCTTCAGTTTTCTCCAAGCTTTCACCGCCTGTTCTTTAGTGGCGCCTTTCTCCGCTGCCAAGAAGTCGCTCATAAAATTGATGTATCTCCCGTGAGGGATTTGGGCGAAGGGCTCCTTGGTCTGGTTCAGTCGTATGTATTCTTTGACCAGGTCTCTGTAGTTGAGCTTGACGCCCTTGATGAGACAAACTTCACGCCAACGATTGAGTCGATAGCGCACCCCGGATTTCCGCTTCAAGCCCGGAGCGAGCTTCTGAGCCTCTCGTTCGGTCTCCTTGTCGTTCGTATAGACCACCACCGGAAGATCGAGGCGCAGACCTCTTTGGATGTCCTTGATACCGGACATCGAGAGGTTCCTCTTTGTGGGCTTCTTGATCTCGCCGGACTTGAGAAAGAGCTTGATGGCTTTTTCAAGCTCGTCTTTACGCAGCTTGCCTGCGGATGGGAACCCGATCGTCTCCGCGAATTTTTTTAGTTCGGTCGCATACCAATAGCCATTGTCGAACTGCGTCAAGGTCATTGACGCTGACAGTTTTGCTCTAGGTTTCATGGGCGGCCTCCACTAGTCAAGCATTTTTCCCGTCGGTGTGACTCGCATCGCGATTGTCGGCATAATGTTAGAGTTGACGCGGCGGCGCGAAGCAAAGCACCCTCCGCCGTGGGCAGATTACAAGACGTCTTGAGCATGATCTCTGATAGAGGTAAGCTGCACGGGGAAGTTTTGAAGCGTCTTCCGCATATCAATAATGTTTCCCCGAGAATAGTAAAGCATCAGACCGGCGAATGATTGCTGTAAAGGATCACTTGAGCTTTCTCTCTGCTCTCTAAGTGCTTCCTCGGGCACGTGCTGTACGTCGAACTTCCGCCCCTGCAACTCCTCGAAGGCCCGCACAACTTCCAGAGGACTCAAAGCTTCCGGGCCGCCCAACTCAATGACAGCGTTACGAGCTTCGGCATTGTCCAAGGAGGCTACGGCAAACTTCGCCACGTCTTTATAGGAAATCCAACTGATCTTGTTCTCTCCCGACCCGTAAATCTGCGCTTTAGCATTGGCAGCGTCAAAGCCTAAAGCTGGACTCAGCCAAACCTCCA
>QHXG01000775.1 GCA_003222845.1 Acidobacteriota bacterium
CGTCAATGGCTAAGAACTCGGCACAAAAGCTGGAGTGGATTCTACTGATCCATCAGTTGCCGCCCAAGCCCACAAACCTGCGCGTGCGCATTTGGCGCAAGCTGCAAAAGCTGGGCGCGGTTGCGATTAAGAACTCTGTCTACGTTCTTCCGGCCAACGAAAAAACTCACGAAGATTTTCAGTGGCTTAAACAAGAGATCGAGTCTGCGGGCGGCGAAGCAACTGTCTTTCAAGCGGCATCCGTCGAAGGCGCGACTGACGAAGAAATCATGGCGGCATTTCGCAAAGCGCGCGATGAGGAATTTGCCGCCATCGCAGCAGAACTCGATGGACTATCTGGGGCGGTCAGTCAACAGACTCGGGGTAAGCATCTCTCCATCGGACGACTGGCTACGCATGAATCGGAGCTGGACAAGCTGCACTCGCAACTGGAAAGCATTATCGCTAACGATTTCTTCCAGGCTGGTGGGCGCGCACGCGCGTTTGTAGCTTATGAGCGTTGCCAGAAAGCCATTCGTGCCGCGCACGGTCAGCCCGCGAAAGTGTCGCGCTCCCTTAAGCGATTAGGAACGCTGGATCTGGCTAAGTACCAGGGTCGTCGTTGGATGACTCGGCGCAACCTGCATATCGACCGGCTCGCTTCCGCTTGGCTGATCAAACAGTTCATCGATAAGAGACCGCGTTTTTATTTTGTTGTCGAGGGGGAGACCGTTGAAGGCGCGATTCCCTTCGACATGTATGGCGCGGAGTTCACCCATCATGCTGATGATTGCACCTTCGAAACGATGCTGAAACGATTCGGCTTGAGCGATAGCAAAGGTCTGCAGGCGGTTGCTGAGATTGTTCACGACATAGATCTGAAGGATGACAAGTTCCACCGTCTTGAAGCTGCGGGTCTTAATGCGGTCGTGAACGCTTTGAGCGAAGCGTTGCGAAACGATCGCAAGCTGCTGCAACAAACGAGCGTCATCTTTGATGGTCTCCATTCATTATTGAGCGCGACAGAACCGCTTAGGCGCAGCACAAAATTGAAGCGTAACAAGCCCTCAAATAAGAAGTAAATCGTGGCGAACTGGAAGAGTAATCGAATGCTGAGTAAGGAAAGAGCTGCTGAGGATGGTCATCAGATGCCTTCATGGCGCGAGGTGTTCCTGTACTTTCTTTTTCTTGGCTTTGTTAACGTCGGTGGGCCGGTAGCGCAGATCACGATGATGTACAACCACATGGTCGAGCGACGACACTGGCTGTCGAAAGATCGCTTCGTGAAGATCATGGCTTTTTGTCACATGCTACCCGGCCCGGAGGCATTGCAGTTAGCAATTTACGTTGGTTACTTAAAACGCAAGTTATGGGGAGGAATCCTGGCGGGTCTCACGTTCATTTTGCCGGGCGCGATCGTGATGATTGTTCTGAGCTGGCTGTACGTTAAGTATGGCAAGCTGCCGCCAGTCAATAATGCGCTCTACGTTCTAAAGCCGGCAGTCCTTGGCATAATCGCCGCCGGCATAATCAAACTCGGTCGGGCGGCAATTCGGAACATCTTTCTCGCACTCCTGCTGGTCGGAGCATTTGTAGGAATGCGTTTCGGGGAAATCAACTTTCTTTTGATTCTGGTCATAGCTGGTGCTTTGAATTTACTGGTCGAGGAAGGCTGGCCACGGTTGAAGAAAGGAGCACCAACCCTTCCGGTGACGATTGGAACATTCGCGTTCTTACTTCCGTTGGTTGATTCGCGTTTGTTCCAGATCGCGTGGTTGTTTCTTAAGACAGGTTTGTTCAGTTTTGGCGGCGCGTATGCCTCGCTGGTATTCGTGCAGCGCGGAGCAGTCGCGCAGTATCACTGGCTGACGGATGGTCAATTGCTGGACGGGGTGGCGATGAGCGTGGCGACGCCTGGGCCATTCATGCTGTTCACGACTTTTGCGGGTTATCTCGCAGGTGGAATTGCTGGAGCAGTGCTCGCGACGTTCATCGTATTCCTACCGTCGTTCATCTTTGTCATCGGCGGCACGCACTACATTGAAAAGGTTCGCGACAATCGCACGATTCAGGCATTCCTTGCGGGCGTCAGTGCGGCAGTAGTTGGCGTGATCGCGGTTGTTTCCCTCGATCTAATTCCCGAAGCAATTGTTGGCTGGCCAAGTGTCGCCATCGCGGTCATTGCTTTTTTGCTGATCGTTTGGTTGAAGCGGGATGTTGCTTTGGTCGCAATTGGCGCGATAGCCGGCGGAGTTATCTATTCACTTGTACGAGCGTTTACCTAGACCAAAACGGGCAGTATTTTACGAGGCCAAAGAAGGACATTGGAGGTCCCCAATGAAGTGGGTCACTCGCCAACGAATTCAGGTTAATCGAGCTGCAACCTGCTGGCTAATTCAGCGGTTCCTCGACCCTACTCCAGAGTTGCTTTTTGTACCGGCGGAAAATGTGGCTTCAGTTCAGGGACCGGGGCCACAGGTTTCGACGCTCCGGGCGCGACTTACCCCCACGAAGATGCGCAGGGTCTCTGCTCGTTTGCGGCGCTTGTGCGTGAGCGATTGACGAATGATCCCATTCTTTTGGAAATGGCCGACATCGTTCAGGCAGCGGACATCACAGGCGAGTTGGACAACCATCCCGCTGCTCGGGGGTTGCAGTTGATCAGCCGCGGATTTCCCCTTTTGACGAAGAATGATTATGAGACTACGGAGTGTGCCGCGTTCATTTATGACGCGCTTTACGCCAGCATCAAGCAAGAAGCAAGCCCCGCAGTAAACAACCTGGAATAAAAGACTAGATTGAGAAGAAAGGCAGGAGTGGAGATGAAAAGAGACAGAAACATGCTGGGTCGAGTATTGCGCCATATATCTCTCGCTCGGAAGACGAGAA
>QHXG01000019.1 GCA_003222845.1 Acidobacteriota bacterium
GGATAAATTGAAGTGGGGCAGATAGGCCACGAAAAGGCACAAAAGGCGCAGAAGAGATCAGGTGCTAGTCGTCGGCAATGATCACTTTCGATTTTCGCTTCGAATTCATTTTGTGCTTTTTGTGCCTTTTCGTGGCTGAATAGTTTGCATGGCTAAACGATCCAAAACCAAAGTTGAGGGGCGTCCCTGGTATCAGCCTTCGCTGACCACTCAAATTCTGGTTGGTTTGATACTCGGTGGAGCGCTTGGATACCTGAGTCCCAAGTGGGGCAACAACGTTTATTTTCTTCGAGACATCTTCCTCAATCTCATCAAGTCGATCATTGCGCCACTGATTTTTTCGACGTTGGTCGTCGGCATTGCCGGCGGCGGCGATTTGAAGAAAGTTGGGCGCATGGGTGTGAAGGCGCTGCTCTATTTTGAGATCGTGACGACCATCGCGCTGTTCATTGGTCTAGGCGTCGTGAATTTCACGAAACCAGGCGCGGGAGTCGTGCTGGCCGGCGGTGGCGATATCCGTCAGCTAACCACGATTCAGCCACAGGGCTTTCGCGATCTATTGGTGCACATCTTCCCTGCGAGCGTCATCGATTCAATGGTGCGCGGCGATGTCCTGCAAATCGTGGCGTTCTCAGTTTTGTTTGCGATGGCGGTGTCGGCGATGGGGACGCGCGCGGCGCCGATCCTGCGCGGCTGCGATGCGCTGTCGCAGGTGATGTTCAAGTTCACCAACTACGTCATGATGTTTGCTCCGATCGGTGTCGGCGCGGCGATGGCGCATACGATCGCGACCAATGGTCTGGCGGTGTTGGTGAATCTCGGAAAGCTGATCGGCTCGCTCTATCTTGCGCTCTTTCTGCTGGTCTTCTTTGTGATGGGCGCGGTGATGATCATAGCGCGCGTGCCCATCATTCAGTTCTTGAAAGCCGTGCGCGAACCCTTCACGATCGCCTTCGCGACGACCAGCAGCGAGTCGGCTTTGCCGAAGGCAATGGAGAATATGGAAAGGCTCGGCGTGCCGCGTCGGATCGTCGGTTTTGTCATGCCGACCGGCTACAGCTTTAATCTCGACGGCACCACGCTCTATTTGGCAATGGCGTCAGTTTTTGTCGCCCAAGCTGCTGAGCCCACCATCGGTCACATGAGTTTTGGCCGCCAGATCGTCATGATGCTCACGTTGATGATCACTTCCAAAGGAGTCGCCGGTGTGCCGCGGGCAGCGTTGGTGATTCTGTTGGCGACCCTGAACAGTTTTATGCCCGGCGGACTTGGCCCAATCGGAGTCGCCGTGATTTTTGGCGTAGACGAATTGATGGACATGGGCCGCACGTCCGTGAATGTTTTGGGAAACTGTTTGGCTACCGTGGTCGTCGCGCGCTGGGAAGGTGAGTTCGACGATAAAAAAGCACGCGTGTTTGGAACCTCGGAAGAGGTTAAGCGCGAATTGGCCGCCGGCGAGATTGCGCTGGCGGAAGCGGCGGAAGAAGGCTGATCGATTCGAGGAATCGGGACGGCAAAATAAGTTGATAGCTAAGAATTGAAACTTGAAGAGGCTGTCTTTTCGCTTCTCATCGAACCGCAACGCGGTTACGACCTCCAGCCCAGAGTTGCCGCTTCGGCTACCCTGGGCACAAGTTTCGTGGATTCCCCAACCGCAAAGCGGTTGCGCCCTCTTTTGATTTGTTCTAACGGTTCGACGCAACCGCCTTGCGGTTGGATAATTGTTTTACTTTCACGATCCCAAGGTAGCCGAAGCGGCCAACCTGGGCTGGAGGGCGCAACCGAGTCGCGGTTAAAGTTCTCTAAACGAAAATGCTTTTTCCAATCGCTGATGAAAATATTGGTCGCCGGACGACGCCGGTCTTCAATTATCTGCTCATTCTCGTCAATGTGCTGGTCTTCGTGTTTCTCCAGGGCTTCGGCACGAACGAAAGATTCACCTACGCCTTTTCGACCGTTCCCAAGGAGATCATTACGGGCAAAGACATCGCGACGGGCGATCGGATTATGGTACAGCCGGTCACGGGCCAGCGTTTCGAAATGCCTGGTCTGCAACCGACGCCGATTCCCGTCTATCTGACGCTGATCACTTCCATGTTCATGCACGGAGGCATCGCGCACATCTTCGGCAACATGCTTTTTCTTTTCATTTTCGGCGATAACATCGAAGATCGCGTGGGCCACTTTCGTTATTTGATCTTTTATCTTGTCTGCGGCGTGCTGGCCGGCCTCTCGCATGTGTTCGCGACCGTTGCGCTCGCCGGCGGTGACCAGGCCAGCCTGATAGTACCGAGCCTGGGCGCGTAGGGCGCGATCTCCGGCGTGCTCGGCGCCTACATTCTGCTCTTCCCAACAAATCGGGTGGTGGTGCTTCTGGGATGGTTCGCAATGCCAATGCCCGCCTTCATCGCAATCGGTCTGTGGTTTGTGTTTCAGCTGATCAGCGGCCTCGGCGTGCTTGGCAGCGGCTCTCAACAAGGCGGCGTCGCGTACGCGGCGCACATCGGAGGATTCATCGCCGGGTTGATTCTGATTAATATCTTCCAGATTGGGCGGCCACGGACGAGTTATTAGAATGATTTTGGAATTTGTTCGCGACCGCCGTTAAATCGTTTTCATGTCAGCTCCAATGACAGAACTAGCGCCAGCTAATATTCAAGGTCTCGATATTCGCTCGACGCCGCGCGAAGAGATGAACCTTTATCCGTTCGACACTTTCCCTTATGAATTTCCCGGCCGCGAGATCAAAATTAAGTTTGAAATGCCGGAGTTTACTTGCATCTGTCCCTTCTCGGACTTTCCGGACTTTGCGACGATTCGCATCGAGTATGTGCCGAACCAGCGTTGCATCGAATTGAAGAGTTTGAAGCTCTACATCAATTCGTTTCGCGAGGTGAAGATCTTTCATGAACACGCGATTAATGTGATTCTCGAAGACTTTGTGAAAGCCTGCGATCCTCTGAGCGTCGAAATAGAAGGCGACTTCAACGTGCGCGGGAATATCAAAACGACGGTGCGGGCGAACTATAGAAAGCAGAAAACAGAAAGCAGTGGGCAGTAGCAGTAGGCAGAGAGCATCCGCGCATTGTGTAAGCGAGTTTAATAGAATTCAAATCAAACCATGTCGTTAGTAATCTCAGTCATAGCAATCGTCCTCGGAGTCGCGGTGTTCTTCTTCATCGCGCGACGGGTTCTGCGTATCGCGTTGAAGCTGGCGATCGTTGGTGTCTTGCTGTTGCTTCTGCTCGCAGGCGCAGTGTTCGGCTGGTGGCAAGGATGGTTTAGCTTTGGTTCGCGAACCGAACGCCCGCCATCAACTCAGCGTCCGAATTCAAATCGTCGCCCTTCTCCGCGATAATCCCTCGGGTTACTCAGATAATCTTCAGCAATCCAATTTCGCGCCTTTCGTCCTTTGGGTCTCTTTATGGCAGAGTAAGTATATGAGTATTCAAATCGATCGATGGAGTGAACAGACCCGGCCGGATGCGCCAGAGTTGAAGGCGCGCTTGCAAGGCGAAGGCTACAGCGTCTTCCAATGGACTGACCCCGCGGGAACAAAATACGGCCCGCATGCGCACGCCGAAGATCAATCGCACTGGATTCTGAGCGGCGAGCTGGAACTGCGCGTCGGTCACGAAACCTACACCTTGCGTGCCGGTGATCGAGACTTTCTTCCAGCGAACACAATCCATTCAGCATTCGTGCCCGGCGACAAACCTGTGGTGTACCTCATCGGAGCAAAATACTGAGAAGACCGACGAGCCACAAAAAGGCACAAAAAGCGCAAAAGGATTCTCGCCAAATAGCTTTTTTGCTGGCTAACTGAAACTATTCGCTTATCTTCTTTTGTGCTTTTTGCGCCTTTTTGTGGCTAAATAATTTGATCGATGAACACGCATTACCAACTAGTCACTAACGGCGAAGAGCTGCGCCGCGCTGTTGACGATCTTTCCACCAAACATGCCATCGGGCTCGATACTGAGACAACCGACCTTGATCCTTACACGGCGCGTCTCCGTCTGATTCAACTGGCCTCACCAGAGGGCGTCCGCATCGTTGACCTTCACCGTTTTAATGAGGATGTGAAACGAAGCGAGGCGCTCGCGTCCCTACGCCAAATGCTCGCCGCGCCTCGTCCGATCAAGATCGCGCACAACGCGAAGTTCGATGCCAAGTTTATCAAGCACAACCTCGGTGTCGATATTGGCGGGGTGTTCGACACACTCCTTGCCAGTCAGTTGGTTTCCGCTGGTGACATTGAACAGCGCCACGGCCTGGAAGCAATTGCGGGGCGTTATCTGAATGAAGCAGTCGATAAGAGCGAACGTTTGAGCAACTGGGAGTTTGAGCTGTCCGAAGCGCAGTTGCAGTACGCGGCGCGTGATGCCGCAGTGTTGATTCCATTGCGCGACAAGTTAATCGAAAGAATCAAGTCGCTCGATCTGGTACAGTGCGCGCAGCTTGAATTCGAATGCGTGATGCCGGTGGTAGATCTCGAACTCGCGGGTTTTTATATGAAGAAAGAGCGATGGCTGGAACAGCTTGCGATCGTCGAAAAAAAACGCGCGGAACTCGCTAATGAATTGCAGGAGATGCTCGGTGAAGGCGTGGCGCAGGCCTCACTGTTTGGGCCGCCGCGCGCGAACATCAATCTTGATTCACAGCCGCAAGTGACGGAAGCGCTGAATCGGCTCGGGATTCCGTTGCCCGATTCGACGCGCAATTGGAAGTTGCAACCCCTGGCCGCGCAGTATCCGGTCGTGGCCAAGCTACTCGAATACCGGACGATGCAGAAGGCGCTGACCAGCTATGGCGCGAATATGGTGGAGTTCATTAACCCGACGACTGGCCGCTTGCACGCCGACTTTCGCCAGATTGGCGCGCCGACCGGACGCTTCGCGTGCACGAACCCCAACATCCAACAAGTGCCCCACGCAGTCGAATATCGTCGCTGTTTCATGGGCCATCCTGAAAAGCGACGACTAGTGATTGCCGACTATTCGCAAATCGAATTGCGCATTCTCGCCGAGTTTTCCGGCGATCAAGCCTTTATCGATGCGTTCAACTCGGGCGCGGATTTGCATCGCGTAACGGCGGCGCAAGTCTTCAATGTCTCCCAGGATCAGGTGACCAAAGAGCAGCGCGATTTTGCGAAGCGACTGAACTTCGGTGTGGTTTACGGCATCGGCGCGCAACGCTTTTCGATGATGACCGGATTGAGCGTGACTGAAGCGGAAGATGTCTTGCGTCGCTACTTTACAACCTATCATAGTCTCGATGCATACCTGCGGGAATCGGCGAACCGAGCTGTCAGTGAGAAACAGGCACGGACGGCATCCGGTCGTTTAGTGCGTTTCAATTTTGACGCTTCGGATCGGCAACAGATTTCAATGACGCAGCGCAACGGTAAGAACGCGCCGATTCAAGGAACGAGCGCTGACATTCTCAAACGCGCGTTGCGGCTACTAAGAGATGATTTGCGCGATACGTCAGCAAAAATCGTAAACATCATTCACGATGAGATTGTAGTCGAGGTTGATGAAAGCGAAGCTGAGTCGATCGCTGAAAAAGTCGAGCGGGCGATGTGCGTTGCCGGCGAAGAGTATTTGCGGACCGTGCCGGTGAAAGTTGAATCTCAAATTGCCTGCGAATGGGCGAAGTAACATAGACTTTAGTCTGTGACGCAGAGGAGAGTGCATAGGCAATCAATCACAGACCTGCTGTGGACGCTGCCGCTTGATTGTGGGCTGAGAGCCTGGTCATTATAATTGCCAACGCAGGGAAAACCGATGGCTACTGAAATACTCGAGTCACACCAAATCATCGATCAGTTCATCGAGCAGCACCCGGTTGACAGCAAACTCGTGCTCCACGACGTTAGCTGGGACGAATACGAGGCCCTAATGGATCAGCTCATGGACCTGGCAGGTCTGCACATAGCTTACGACGATGGAACACTCCAAATCATGACTACCTCAGCCGAACACGAAAGATATGCGAGATTCTTTGAAAAGCTGTGCACGATCATCAGCCTTCGACGACGCATCAACATTATTTCCGTCGGTTCAGCGACGATGAGAAAACGTAAGAAACGTAAAGGAAATGAGCCGGATTCAAGCTTCTATGTCCAAAGTGCGGACCTGATCGGTAATCGCCTGGATATAGATTTTGAGATTGATCCACCGCCCGACATCGCGGTTGAGATCGATCTTCATCGAGACTCGATTTCCAAGTTCTCAATCTATGCGGCACTTGGCGTCGGCGAAGTTTGGCGATATGACGGCGAGGTGTTGAAAATCGATTTGCTGGAGGGCGCAGATTACATTCCGGCAAATCAGAGCCGAGCGTTGCCGATTCTTACCAGCGAGATCCTCACTGACTTTCTGCGGCGCATGCGTGAAGCAGGGGACTTTCAGGCGCTCTTCGAATTTGATGAATGGATTCAAAAGCAGCCTGCTTAATAGCTGACTAAAGTCTGAGCTACTTGTCATACAATCCGCCCGCGGACGCAACTAATACTTTGGAACACGGAGCGCATCCGTGAGGCAAATAGACCCGATGGACATTGCGGAGCTTAAGGCTGAACTGGAAACGCTCCACAGCGCTAGTTTCGGCTGGGCTTTAAGTTGTTGCCGTCGTGACCGTGGGGAAGCGGAAGATGTTTTGCAGACGGTCTATTTGAAGATCCTTGAAGGCAAAGCGCGATTTCGCGGCGAAGCGGCTTTTAAGACCTGGCTGTTCGCGGTGATTCGCAAGACCGCCGCGGGTGAATATCGCCGGAAGTTGCTGCGTAGTTTGAAACTAATCACGGGCGCGGAGCAGACGGGCGATCGGGCGTCGCCGGAGGCAGGGCCTGGCGCAGCATTTGAAAAATCTGAAATCCAGATTCGATTTCAGAGGGCGCTAAAAAGCTTGCCGGCGCGTCAGCGTGAAGCCTTGCATCTGGTCTTTTACGAAGACTTGAGTTTGCGCGAGGCGGCTGACGTGATGGGTATCTCGATCGGCAGCGCGCGCCAGCATTACGAGCGCGGCAAGAAACGGCTGCGTGAAACTTTGGATACAGCGGAAGTTGCTTATGGAATTAGTTGGCGAAGAAAAGAAAATCCAAACGCTGTTTAGCGAGTTACGGCTCGCGGACGAACGGACGGCGCCGAGTTTTTCAGCGACCTGGAATCGCGCGCAGGCGCGCGCGCTTAGACCACGGCGAGCATTCAACCTTTCGTTCGCGGCCGCCACAGCTCTCTTGATTTGCGCTTTGGTATCACTCGCCTGGTGGTCGAGGCATTGGCAGCGGACCCGGCAGCCGAATGTCGTCGCTATCGCACCTTCAGGCGTCGTCCCGGATCTCAAACCTTCAGAGGTGGCCCCGGCTAGCAAAGTAAGCCCAACGCCTAGTGGAAGTGAACCTAAGAAGCCCGCATCGGCAGAGCATCGCTTTGAAGTGAGCGCCAGGCTGCGCGCCGAGCGATTGGCGGCTCGCCAGGAAGCAAACTTGCTCGCCAACGCGAAAAAGCAAGCGACGGCGATTTCCAGTTGGCAATCGCCAACCGCGACGCTTTTGAGTTCACCGAATGACGATCTGCTAAAGTCGCTTCCGCAGCTAAACGAGAGCGCCAACGATCTGAAATCATTCTTACCGAACACACCGAAATAAGGAGATGGCAATGAAAAAAAGAATCGCACTCTTAATCCTAGTTATGGCAGCGGGAGCTTTGCTGGCAGTTGCTCTGGTTTCTGCCCAACAACCGCCGCAGCAACCGCCGCCGCCGATGGATCCGCTGGGTGACGTCATGTTTCCCCCGGAATTGATCATGGGACACACGCGTGAACTCGATCTTACGCAGGAGCAGAAGACTTTCATGCGCGCTGAGATTCAGAGGTCGACGGCACGCTTCAATGAATTGCAGTGGCAGGTGCAGGATGCGATGGAGGCGCTGCACGAGCTTATGAAGGCGAATCCTGTCAACGAACAGCAGGCGCTGGCTCAACTCGACAAAGTGCTGGATACGGAACGGGAAATCAAGCGGCTGCATTTTGGCCTGGCCATCGCGCTCAAAAACAAATTGACGCCGGAACAACAAGCCAAATTACACGAGCTGATGATGCAAATGCACCATCCCGGTGACGGACCACCTGGCAGAGGACCAGGCCGCGGTCCGGGACCTGGCGGGCCGGGAGGACAGGACAGACCGCCTGGCCAGCCGCGACCCGATGGATTTTGAACCTGGAAGTTGGGAGTTTTGATGGGATTCGTTTTGTCGCTTGAGGCGCGACCAAACGAAAACTTTTCGGACCACAAACAAAGGCAGGCCCGAAGCTCAACCAGCTTTGGCCTGTCTTCTCCATATCAGGTAAACCGGAATGCCGGCAAGCACTAAAATATATCCGATTCCCGAAGTCGTTGGCGTCAGGTAGGCCAAATCGATTACCAACAGCAGAGCAATCAGAATGTAGATGACCGGCACCACCGGATAACCCAAGGTGCGATAAGGCCTTTCGAGTTCAGGGGCTTTGCGGCGCATCACGAAAACCGCTCCGACCATTAGCGCATAAAAGATGAGATCGGCGGAGACTACATAATCAAGCAGTTGACCATAAATGCTTCCGTAAATGACCTTTCCTGTTTTTGGATCTGTGGTTACGGTACGCGGCAACGTCAGCAGACACGTCCAAATGCCCTGCGCAACCAAGGCAGCAACTGGAACATGACGCGCGCTGAGATTGCCGGCCTTTTTGAAGAAGACGCCGTCACGTGCCATCGCGTAGTAAATACGAGCGCCCGCCAAAATCAGTCCGTTATTGCACCCGAAGGTGGAGATCATGATCGCGATTGCCATCAAGATCATTCCCGTTGGGCCGAGCGCCATTTTCATCGCTTCAGTCGCCACGGTGTTAGGAGGAACTCGCAAAGCCGGGAATGCATTCAGCGGCAAGGTGACAACGTAAGCGAGATTCGCGAGCAGATAAAGCAGGACCACGGCGCCGCAACCGATCAAAAGGGCGCGCGGCAAATTGCGTCCGGGGTCGCGTATCTCGCTGCCCGTGAAAGTGACGTTATTCCACGCCGACTGAGCGAACAGCGGACCGACCATGGCGATGCCCAAGAGCATCACCAGCCAAAGTCCGTTCGTGGTTTGCAAACCAGATTGTGCTGTGCTGGGGTTCCATCCGACGTTGGCCCATGGACTCCACCAGTTAGAGGCATAAGCCGCACTGCCCGCATTCCGACCTAACAAAAGTCCGACCACGATCAGACCAATCAATGCCGCAGTCTTGGTGAAAGTAAAAGTGTTCTGAATAAGCTTGCCGGTCTTGAGTCCGCGTGTGTTCGTTAAGGTGAGAAAAACAATCAGCAGAATCGCGACCAGTTGTTGCGTCGAAAGCGTAATCGCATAGCTTCCCAAATGGATCGGATGGATGATGTAAACATTCTCTGAAATTGTCGGAGTCAGCACCCCCATGAAAATCGCAAACGCTACCGCGACCGCCGCAATCGTTCCCGTTTGAACCACGAAGAAGAGCGTCCACCCAAACAGAAATCCAGTCGCGGAGCCGTAGGCTTCACGCAGAAAAACATATTGGCCGCCTGCTCGCGGCATCATCGCTGCCAGTTCAGCACAGCACAACGCGCCACTGATCGTCAGGACTCCGGCAATAGCCCACGCCGCGAGCAACCATCCGGGGGAACCTACAATCGTCATCGATTTGGCCGAGACAATGAAAATGCCCGAGCCAATCATCGACCCGACCACAATCATCGTCGCATCAATCAGGCCGAGACCTCGTACTAAACGCGTGGCCTCAGTAGGCGCTTGTCTAGCCGGTGGATCCATCAGCGTTTTCCCTCCGCAGAGGTGGTCGAAGAACTTCAGTGTGTCGTCAGAACGCGCGGACGATATGCCAATTGGGACGAAAGATCAAACTTTGGAGTGCGCCGGCAGAGCGCAGCGGCGACGGCGCTTTGGATCGAACCTCGACAATGCATAACATCAAAGGCAAACCAAAGCGCCGTCGCCGCTGCGCTCTGCCGGCGCACTCCAAATGATTTCTGAAACTCGAGGCTAGTCATGGGCGTGTTGGCAACTGTGACAGTCGCGGCGATATCTAAGCAATCCGCAGCTTGATCGCCGCGTGATATACTCCGACTTCGAAAGATGGCTGAATTTGTTTGTCGTTTAGGAACGCCTGCGGGCGAGATTGTGACGCGCACGGTCGAGGCGGTCGCGCTGACTGAAGTGCGCACGCGACTCGAGCGCGAAGGCTTCAAAGTCTTCGCGATCACGCCACCAAAAGGCGACGGGCTCGCCTCGTTCACCAAAGGAGGCGGCGTTGGCCGCGGCACTCGCGTCAAGGCAAACGATTTTCTGCTTTTCAATCAGCAACTCGCCGCCCTGCTGCGCGCGGGTATTCCAATCCTACAAGCGATCACCATGTTACGCCGCCGCGCCACCTCAGCGCGTCTACGCGCGGTGCTGGCGGAAATCGAAGAAGCGATTCGCGGCGGCGCCGCGCTGTCGCAGGCATTCGCGGCTCAGGGTGCGATGTTTCCGCGCATCTATACCGCCTCAATTTTGGCGGGCGAGCGATCCGGCGCGCTCGACGAAGTGCTCTCGCGCTATGTGAACTATATGCGGCGTTCAGTCGGGTTGCGGCGAAAAATTCGCGGAGCGCTTGCTTATCCGACGTTCCTGCTGATGGCTAGTCTGGGAATGGTCGTGTTTTTGACGGTTTATGTCGTGCCCAGAATGTCGGGACTATTCGCCGGCTTCGGCGGCAACTTACCCTTGCCAACCCAAATCGTCATGGGTATTTCCGGATGGCTGACGGCCAATATTTTCTGGGTAGCGCCGTTGGTGATTGTAGGCAGCGTGGCGACGATCATCTGGTCGCGCACACCGCAGGGACGTCTCACAATCGACCGCCTGATGCTGAAGATTCCGTTGGTCGGAAAGCTGCTGGTGCAGATGACGACGGCCCAGGCCGCACGCTCGCTGGCCACTTTGCTGGCGGGTGGCATTACGCTGGTTGAGTCGTGGGAGATCGCTGCTGAATCGATTACCAATATGGAATTGCGGCGGCGCAGTTCCGGCATTTTGCCGCTAATTCGCGAGGGCCGCTCGTTCACAGAGAGTTTGGAAACCGCGGGCTGGATGCCCGAATTGGCGATGGACATGGTTGGCATCGGCGAACGCTCCGGCAGTTTGCGCGAAATGCTGGACGAGGTCGCGACGTTCTACGACGCCGAAGCCGAAGTGAAATTAGAGCAGTTGACGACCACGCTTGAGCCTGCGATTCTTGTGGTGATGGGCGGAATCGTCGTGCTGATTCTGCTGGCAATCTATCTGCCCATAATTCAGTCGATTTCCAACGGGCCGATGCTGGGACGATGAGGGGACGCAGTGGGAATCTTTAATGTCCAGGGTAGGGTTGAGAACATTGCCGTACCGGACAGGTCAGGGCAGATAGAACTGATCGTGGACACGGGCTCTGAATTCACTTGGATTCCAGGGGATATTTTAACCGCCGTGGGCGTCGAAGTCCGGAAGCGCGATGAGAAATTCGTTATGGCGAATGGTGAGATCATAACACGCCACATTGGCTACGCGATTCTAAGGGTCGATGGATTTGAGACAGTTGATGAGATTGTGTTCGCGCGTAATGGAGACTTGAGCCTTCTGGGCGCGCACTCGCTCGAAGGATTCGGCGCGGTGGTCGATACCGAAAGAAAGAGATTAGTAGCAGCAGGTCCGCATCTCGCTGCGGTAGTGGCGAGGGCGGGTGATTAAGAAAGAGGCGGGCAGGGATGCCCGCGAACCGCCGACAGGATGTCGGCGCTCCTTATGAAGCAAATTACTGAAGAACAAACTGATGGGGCGGTCGCGGATGCGATCAAGGGCATGACTCCAGCAAGCGATGATTCGACGCTGCTGCCTGAAGCAAACGATCCTCCCGAGATGCGTCAGGCCAAAGCGCTCGCGCGGCGCTACCGTCTGCCCTTTGTCAATCTATTGCCGCAGGACGGCGATTCGCCCATCGATTATTCGCTTCTTTCTGAGATTCCGGTTGACCTGATGGTGCGTAATCAGTTCGTGCCGTTGCGCCGCGAAAACGGAAAACTCCATATCGCGATGGCCGATCCGACCGACCTCGATCGGCTGGACGATTTGGCGGGCGCCCTCCGAATGCGTCTGGTGCCACACGTCGCCACGGCGGGCGCGATCGACGTCGTTTTGCGCAAGGGTGACGCGACGCAAAGAGTTTTGCAGGAAGCGGCGTCAGGCTTTCGCATCTCGCTGGTGCGTGAAACGGAACAGGGCGAGGAAGTGCTCGACCTCGATCGCCTGGCGACTGACAGCGAGATGTCGCCAATCATCAAGCTGGTTGACACGATTATTTATAACGCGATGGAGTCGCGCGCCTCCGACATTCACATCGAAACCCGCGACACTGAAGTGCAGGTTAAGTACCGCATTGATGGCGCGCTCTATCAGAAAGTCGATCCCATCGATCTCGCCTACCACCAGACCTTGATCTCGCGCATCAAGGTCATGTCTGAGCTCGACATCGCCGAGCGCCGCGTGCCGCAGGATGGCCGCTTCCGCGTGCGCTACAAAGGACGTAACGTTGATTTCCGCGTTTCGATCATGCCGACCGTGCATGGCGAAGATGCGGTGATTCGTATTCTCGACAAAGAACAGATCAACGAAGCGTTCAAGAATCTCGATTTGAATGTGGTGGGTTTCGATCCGGATGATTTGCGTAAGTTTCGCCGCTACATTGCCGAGCCGTACGGCATGGTGCTGGTGACGGGGCCAACCGGTTCGGGAAAGACGACCAGCTTGTATGCCGCACTTAACGAAATCCGAAACGAAGAAGACAAGATCATCACGATCGAAGATCCGGTCGAATATCAATTACACGGCATCACGCAAATACCGGTAAAC
>QHXG01000020.1:0-6587 GCA_003222845.1 Acidobacteriota bacterium
AAGGGAAAGATGCCTCATTCATACGTCAGCAACCTCATGCACTGTGTTTTCAGCACCAAAGAACGGCTTCCATTCATAACGCCGGAGCTGGAGACACACCTCTGGCCTTACCTCGGCGGCATCGCTCGCACAAACGAAATGAAAGCAATTGCCGTTGGCGGAACCGCGGATCACGTACATGCATTGTTGTCTTTGCCGTCGACGATAGAGAGTGTGTCAAAACTCGTGTCAGAACACGGAGCGGTAGCGATGGGATCCTAAGAATTCAGCGAAACTTGATGATCCGGTCGCTACCGCTCGCGGTTCTGACACAGACTCTGAACTGCTGGGCTATTTCCGGTCATCCGCTTCGCGGACTCAAACATCGTATCGCACGCTCGGACTGCCTGCCGGATAAAACACTCCCAGCAGACGCAACTCGTCTTTGCCCGTGTTCTCGACGCAATGCACTTGTCCTTTTGGCAGATAGACACATGACCCTGGGCCGATTGGCGTGTTCGTGTCTCCGGCCCACATGCGACCTTTGCCGTTCAGAATGAAGAGCACTTCTTCGTAATTGTGGAAATGATCGGGCGCGCGGCCGGGAGGAATCGAGCCGACGAATTGCGTGGCTTGGGTGCTGCCGACTTCATCATCGACCAGCACTCGGTACCAACGATTGGCGGTTGATTGGGCGGGACGATCTGCGAGGCGAATCAACGGGCCGGGTGTGTCAGAAAGCGAACTCGAAGCGAGCGTTGTCGAAGCGAATTCAGGTGGGCGATTAGGATCGGGACATTGCGAGCTGACGACGACGAGTGGATGTGGCCCGGGATTGTTTATAGCAAAAGTCTCATTGGGTCGTATGTAAATGCCTGTGTTGCGTTCGATGTGATACGCGCGTCCATTGATGCTGATTTGCGTTTCGCGACAGTCTCCTTGCACACCTTCAGAGTGCGACTGATTAAAATGGATCTGCTTCAGGGGCGGCGCGCTACGCTCGTGCCCCTGTTTACCCTTTGGAACCGCTTCGCGGTCACGATCGGATGACAACGATGACCGATCAATTATGTAAAGAATCTGATCGCACTCGTCGTTCTTAATCGCCGGCGACAAGCCGGAGGCGAATTCCATCACGCGCAGAGATATTGCCTGTGCGCCCGTCGCCCGGCCAATCGGATTCCAAATGCGCAGAGTGCCATTACTGATCGGCTCGCCTTCCTGGGAGGTCGAGACACGACAACCACCTTCCAAAATCACGGTCATAGAATTATCAGCGCTGGCTGAGGTGTTGCGTCGTGTGCTCAGTAATTGACGAGCCGGAGCCGTTATCAAGATTCGAAGTGGTCGGCGATCGAAATGCTCGGGCGCTTTCGCCGCTCGATCTCTGTGACGGCGGAGCGTAGCTCGCATCGATCAAACTCTGCATGCGAGCCTCAGATGAATTATCTTCCACTCCTTTGCGTGGTCTTGAGAACAGCAGACCGTTGAGAAGTAGACCGAGACCAGTAGCGAATGTGACGGTGCCAAATACAATCGCGTACGCCAGGAAGATCTCAAGGTCGCTATCGTGAATAGATGCGATAAACGCAATCGCCGGTATCCCGATTGCCAGACCGATGAGGGAGGTGATCGACCCGGATCGCAAACGACGCAGACGTTTTTCTTCGGGTGATTCGAGAAACTTGTCAATCTTCGGCAGGACGTATTGCGCAAAGCGTCGCATGTAACGGGCGTCTTCCATCTGGCGAATCTTTTCGGCGACGGCGCGTCCGATCTCTTCGCGCGCCGAGATGGCTGACTCGGTAATTGAATCGGGCCGCTCCAGACCCATGCGCACCACCCGCAAGTCAGTCCCGCAGGCGCGGCAAAACTGGCTGGCCTGATGTTCCTCTGAACCACAGCTTGGGCAGAACATGATAAGTCTCCTGAGACCGCTTAAGAGTTAGACCCGGGAATTCAACGCTCGGTCTTCAAATGCTGAGTTGTATGTTCAGTGATTGACGAGCCCGAGGCCTGAGCGAGATTAGAAGTTGTTTGCGATCGAAGTGTCGGCGCGTCACCGGATCTCAATGGGGGCGTGTATCCCGCATCCAGAAGGTTTTGGGCGCGCGCATCGCTCGAATGATCTTCCAGGCGCTTGCGCGGTTTGGTAAACAGCAAACCATTGAGAACCAGACCAAGTCCGAGGGCAAAAGCAATCACGCCCAAGCCGCAAACTATCAGTGCGGATTCCGCGTCGGGTCCGCGAAGCACCGCCGACATAATCAGGCCGAGAATGCCGGTTCCGAAGCCGCTGGCCGCCACGACCACGCCGGCACGCACGCGGCGTAGGCGTTTCTCTTCGTAGGACTCGAGGAATTTTTCGATTTGGGGCAGGACGTCTTCGGCGACGCGTTTGAGATCGCGCGAGTCTTCAACCTCGCGAATCTTTTCGGCAACCGCGCGGCCAATTTCTTCACGAGCAGACACGGCTGAAGCTGTGATCGAATCCGGCCGTTCGATACTGACGCGCACTGGCCGCAAGTCCGTACCGCAGGCGCGGCAGTACTGGCTGGCTTGGCGTTCTTCAGATCCACAGCTTGGGCAGAACATGATCAGTGGCTTATACGGCGATATGGATTCGCGAGTTCAAAGTAAGTCGGTTACCGCAACCGCGAGCGGTAGCGACCGGCCTGGGTACGCAGTCGTCCCGACTGCCTAGGTTTAGCATGGCGCCACACGAGCAGTCGGGACGACTGCGTACCCAGAGACGGTTATTTCTCAACTTTGACTCCATGCCAGAAGGCAACGTAGTCCTTAATCTCCCTCGCCGCCGGTTTTGGATCGGCATAGTACCAGGCGGCGTCTTTGTTTACTTCGCCGTTCGCCTTGACGTCGTAGTAGCTGGCCTCGCCTTTCCACGGACAAAACGTATGCGTGTCGCTGGGCTCGAAGTATTGCCGCTTGATTGAGTCGGGCGGGAAGTAATGATTGCCTTCGATGACGATTGTTTGGTCGCTGTCGGCCAGCACGGCGTTGTTCCAGAGTGCTTTCATGGTTACCTTCCTCAATCAGCCCGTGCGAAGCCAGCGTTCAGAGTTCAACCTTTAGGTTGTCGATTCGCAGGAAGCAAGCTAAAGCTTGAACTCTGAACCTTGGACACGCAGCCTCCGCTGACAGCCGGCATAATACAGATTTCGCTGTCTCCATCAAGCGAAGTCTTCAGCACTTGATCACGCTGAACCATCTCGCCATTAACGAAGATGTTGACGTGCGGGCGCACTGCACCTTGCTCCGTCAGCACGCGATCGCGCAAGCCGACGTGCGCGCTCCATAATCCACCGAGTGCTTCACCCACGGTCGCGGGCGTACCGTCGAGGTTGATTTCTGCGCGACCGCCGGTGAATTCGGTCAAGTAACCGGCAATTTGAACCGTGATCATAACCTGAACTTCGTTATCCTATCCGAGTGACAAGTTAGAAGTCTACAATCAACTGGTCGATCTACTTCAAGAGTTCCCCGCAGAGGACGCTGAGGGGTTCGCAGAGGAGGCGGTGTAAACCCTGCGTGATCCTCTGCCTCCTCTGCGGTTAAGAACGCTTTACGCGAATCGGCAATGTATAATGAACCGACGGAAGAAAGATGTTCGATTCAAGTCAGACGGTTGACACAGATTCCGAATTGAAGGAGCGGGTGCGCGCGTTTTGGCAGGCGCATCCGTGCGGAACCAAGTTTAGCGACGCTGAAATTGGCACTCGCGAATTCTTCGCGCGCATCGAAGCGCATCGCTATGCGAAGGAGTGGCATATCCCGGAGGCCGCCGATTTCGCCGGCGCGCGCGGGTTGAGAGTTTTGGAGATCGGTTGTGGCTTAGGAACTGACGGCGTTCGATTCGCTAAAGCCGGCGCGGATTACACTGGCGTCGACCTAACGGACGCCGCGATCGAATTGGCGCGAAAGCGCTTCGAGTTGTCGGGATTACGCGGGGAGCTTCGGGTTAGTGATGCCGAGAATCTCGATTTCGCGGATGAGTCATTCGATCTTGTATATTCGCACGGGGTGTTGCATCACACGCCCGACATCGCGCGCGCGGTCAGCGAAATTCATCGCGTGCTGAAACCCGGAGGTCGCGCGATTGTGATGCTGTATCATCGCGACAGCTATAACTATCGCGTGGGCATATGCATCCTGCGACGCGCCGGAGCCCGTTTACTGAAGAGCGAGAGCGGCCTCAAGCTGGTCCATCGGATGACGGGCGAGCCGATCGATTCGCTACGCGAACATGCGAGAATTGTGAAGGCCAGCACGAATGGTTATCTCTCGTCAGATGAGTTTCTGAGTCAAAGCACGGACGGCGCCGGCAATCCACTGGCGCGCGTGTATTCGCGACGCGAAGCACGTGAGCTTTTCAAGGATTTTCGCGAAGTTAAATTGCGCGCTTATTTTCTTAACAAGCGCTTTGTGCCGGTGATCGGTGGTCTATTGCCGCGAACGATCGAATCGGCATTGGCGACGCGTTGGGGCTGGCATCTATGGATTTACGCAACGAAGTAGTTTGGAGTGCGCCGGCAGAGCGAAGCGGCGACGGCGCTTTGGATCGCATGTCAAATTTTACCGAACGATTTAAAGCGCCGTCGCCGCTTCGCTCTGCCGGCGCACTCCAAAACATCCTTATCACCGGCGGCGCAGGTTTCATCGGTTCACACCTCGTCGATCATTTGTTAGCGAAGGGTGGGTTGCGCGTCACGGTCGTCGATGACTTTAATGATTTTTACAATCCATCAATCAAGCGTGAGAACGTAAAGACTCATCTATCAAATCCTAACTTTGAGCTGATCGAAGGCGATATTCGCGATCGAGAAGCACTAAGACGAGCGTTCAGCGAAACCAACTTCGATTGTATCGTTCACCTGGCGGCGCGCGCAGGCGTACGCCCATCACTGAAAGAGCCGCATCTTTATCTCGAAACCAATGTCAACGGGACGATGAATCTGCTCGAATTGGCCCGATCGAGTGGAACCAAACATTTCATCTTCGGCTCGTCTTCATCTGTTTACGGCATTAACAACAAAGTCCCATTCAGCGAGGATGACCCGATTTTCAATCCCATATCACCTTACGCGGCGACGAAAGCCGCGGGTGAATTGATTTGCCACAGCTATGCTCATCTTTACCGCCTGCGGATCGTTTGCTTGCGCTTCTTCACAGTTTATGGGGCACGGCAACGGCCCGACCTGGCGATTCACAAGTTTGCGAAACTGATTAGCGCGGGCAAACCAATTCCGGTATTCGGCGATGGAACGACGCGGCGCGATTACACTTACATCGACGATATAATCGCCGGCGTCCGCGCGGCCATCGATTACGACCAGAGCAATTACGAAGTCATCAATTTAGGCGAGTCGCGCACCGTTGAATTGCGCGAATTAATTTCGCTCCTGGAGGACGCACTCGGCCGGCGCGCCGAGATCGACTGGCAGCCTCCGCAACCTGGCGACGCGCCGCAAACATTCGCCGATATTACGACAGCGCGCCGGTTGCTCGGCTACAATCCACAGACTCAGATTGAGGAAGGCATTAAGAAATTTGTCGAGTGGTTTCGCGACGGAACGTGCACGACCTGAGCAGAACTCTCAGCGAACGTTTGCTTGATTGTTCTACAATGCATTGCAATTGAAAATTAGAAGACAGATCATAACGCGAAACTTGCCGCACATCACGCGGCAGCCCCGCAATGACTAAGGATGGCAACCACCTCCAAACAGATCGCTGAATCACTCCCGCGCGAGATGCAGACGCATACTTACGCGATCCTTCGTGAGCTCGAGGGCAAGCACTGGTGGTATCTCGGACGGCGCCAGATAATTGCCTCTTTTGTCGGGCGAATCGCTGCGAAGTTGCCGAGCGATAATGAATGCCCACCGCGCATTCTTGATGTCGGTTGCGGCACCGGCGGCAACCTGGAAATGCTTTCGGAGTTCGGCGCGGTGGAAGGTGTCGACGTATCCAATGACGCGGTCGAGTTTTGTCGCGCGCGGGGTGTGGCGCCAGTCAAGCAGGCCGTCGCCGAAGATCTGCCCTATGATGATGGCTCGTTCGATCTGGTGACGGGATTTGATGTGATCGAGCATCTCGATGATGATGTTGCGGGTTTGCGCGAGATGCGTCGCGTCCTGCGTCCCGGCGGCCGCGTGCTGCTTATTGTACCGGCGTTCATGTGGTTGTGGGGAGTACAGGACGACGTGAGTAACCATCGGCGGCGTTATCGGTTGCCGGAGTTACGACACGCGGTCGAGCGAGCCGGATTTCATGTCGAGCGCGCAACTTACGCCAATATCACGTTCTTCGTGCCCACTCTCTTGGGTCGTGTATTCATGCGCTTGACCGGTCTGCGCCCCGCATCTGAGAGCAACATCAATATTGCGGCGTTGAATGGTCTGCTGGGGCGCATTCTCGGCTCTGAGAGTTGGTGGTTGCAGAGGATGAATTTTCCGTTTGGTGTGTCTATAGTGTGCGTGGCGCGGCGAGACTGAGGGGATGGCGGCATCGCTAAGATTGCGCTACTCTCATTCTCACCCGGTTTTAACCGGGTGACGATGGTGCCCAAGTGTTCTTAACCGTTTCAA
>QHXG01000020.1:6680-15905 GCA_003222845.1 Acidobacteriota bacterium
TAGCGCGCTTTACGATAGAGTCAGCGCCATCGCAAAGAAAAAGCACATCCGGACTAATGAACTTCTCAGCCGGTGGATTAAGGAGAAACTTCGAGACGCGGCGTGATGCAGACTATCGTCGAAGAACACATTTCGCAAAAGGCCATTGAAGCGGACGCCAGCGTGATCGCCGCGCCCGACATCTCTGTCTTTCTTCCCGTCTTCAACGAAGAACCCAATCTGCGCCCGCTCCATGAGAAGTTAGATCGCGCGCTGGAGCAACTTGGTCGCACGGCGGAGATCATCTATGTCGATGACGGTTCCAGCGACGGTAGTCTGGATGTGCTCCGCGAAATTGCGACCGAGGATTCACGCGTGCGCGTGCTCGCTTTGCGGCGCAACTATGGGCAGACGCCGGCGATGTCGGCCGGAATCGATGCCGCCAGAGGCCGGGTGTTGATTCCCATGGACGCAGATCTGCAAAACGATCCGGCAGACATTAAGCGACTGCTGGACAAGCTCGATGAAGGCTATGAAGTCGTTTCCGGATGGCGAAAGAACCGCAAGGATCCCTTATTCACGCGCAAGATTCCTTCGATGATGGCCAATTGGTTGATCTCGAAAATCGGTGGTGTACCGCTGCATGATTATGGATGTTCGCTCAAAGCTTATCGCCGCGAGTCGCTCGCCGACGTCCATCTTTACGGCGAGATGCACCGCTTTATTCCGATTTATGCCTCGTGGTCCGGCGCCCGAGTCGCGGAGATTCCAGTCGAACATCACGCTCGCACAATGGGCAAGTCAAAATACGGCTT
Organism: Acidobacteriota bacterium; assembly: GCA_003222845.1. GTDB lineage: Bacteria > Acidobacteriota > Blastocatellia > Pyrinomonadales > Pyrinomonadaceae > UBA11740. Next base: position 7,475 of record QHXG01000020.1, read on the forward strand.
GTCTCGCACGATCAAGGTCGTCTTTGATCTGATGACCATCAAATTCATGGCCTCCTATCAAACCAAACCGTTATATATTTTCGGTTATGCTGGGTTGCTGACCTTCTTGGTTTCATTTCTTTGCGCCGTTTTCGCGTTCCTAATGAAGTTCGCCAACTGGCCGCATCACGCAGACTTTATTCAAACGCCTTTGCCGGTCCTGACCATGGTGTTGCTCGTGTTGGGAGTGCAGTTTTTTTTCATGGGTTTGCTGGCGGAGATGTTGGTGCGGACCTATCACGAATCGCAGGCGAAGCCGGTGTATGCGGTGAGGGAGCGGATTGGATTTGGAAGCAGTGTGTGATTTGGTCTTTGGTCTTGGGCCTTTGGTCTTTGGAAAATCTCAAAGGCCAAAGACCAAAAACCAAAGGCCAAGATTCCTAATATGTGCGGCATAACCGGTTGGGCCAATCTCGATCCTCGCACGCGGCCGCCTGAAGGCGCGGAGGAATTGCTACGCTCAATGTGCGACCGCATGATCCATCGCGGTCCCGATTCGGAAGGTTATTTTGTCGATGATGGTGTCGCGCTGGGCATGCGGCGCCTGGCGATTATCGACCTCCTCACCGGTGAACAGCCCGCTTTCAACGAAGACGAGAGCATCGCCGTTATCCTTAATGGCGAGATCTACAACTACCGCGAGTTGCGCTCCGATCTGGAAAAGCGCGGTCACACGTTTCGCAGCGCCTCGGACACTGAAATCCTGCCGCATCTCTACGAGGAATATGGGCGCGAGATGGTTGGCCATCTCAATGGCATGTTTGCATTTGCGCTTTGGGACGATCGACGGCGGCGTCTATTTGTGGCGCGCGATCGGTTCGGCGAAAAGCCGTTGTACTGGGGCGTATTCGATCACACACTGCTGTTTGCCTCGGAACCGAAGGTGCTGCTCGCACATCCTGCGGTCCAGCCTAATCTGAATCTCAACGCGCTGCGCCAATATCTTTCTTTCGATTACGTACCCGCGCCGCTTTCGATTTACGAAGGCATCAATAAGCTGCCCGCAGCACACACGCTCACCCTCGAAGAAGGCGAAATCAAAGTTGAGCGATATTGGCGACTCAGTTATCAGACGACCGAGCCTGTTCCTACCATCAGCGAAGCTGCGGAGCGATTGCGCGAATTGTTGGCCGACTCGGTGCGGATGCGTCTGGTTTCGGACGTGCCGCTGGGCGTGTTGCTTTCGGGCGGCATCGACTCTTCGGTAGTGACGGCTCTGGCCGTACGCGCCGCGACCGAAACTGTCAAAACGTTCTCCATTTCATTTGCGGAAGCGTCGTTTGATGAATCGCAGTATGCCCGCGCGGTCGCTAAGTTCCTCGGCACCGATCACCATGAAGAGCGATTCAGCGCCAGCCTGGCCGCGAACCTGGTAAGCGAAATTGGTGCGTGGATGGACGAGCCCATGAGTGACCCATCGCTGGTCCCGACTTATTTGCTCTCGCGCTTTACGCGCAAGCATGTGACGGTCGCCCTCGGAGGCGATGGTGGCGACGAAATCTTTGCCGGATATCCAATGTATTTCGGCCATCGAATGGCGAGCGCTTACGATCGCATTCCTGGCTTTTTGAAACGTGGCGTGATCGAACCGATGGTAAATTTCCTGCCGGTCAAAACTAAGAATTTGTCCTTCGATTATCGCGCGCGACGTTTCATTACGGCCTCGCATTACGACACCATTGCGCGGCATCACATCTGGTTCGGTTCGTTCCCACCACACGATCAGGAAATGCTATTGACCGATAAGGTGAAGCAAGCAAGTGACGGCGATATTTATCGCGATGCGCGGCGGATGTTTTCCGAGTGCGACTCGAATGATTTGATCGAACGGATGCAGAATATCGATACGCAGCTTTATATGGCCGAGGGGATTCTGACCAAAGTCGATCGCGCGAGCATGGCCGTCAGTTTAGAGGTGCGGGCCCCTTATCTCGATCCGCGCGTCGCTGAATTTGCAGCCGCGCTGCCTTCCCATTACAAGCTGCATGGATATACGTCGAAGTACATTCTCAAGCGCGCTGCCAAAGGTTTAGTGCCACCGTTCGTCTTGCGTCGCGGGAAAAAAGGCTTCGGAGTTCCATTTGCCAAATGGTTGAAGAGCGAGTTGCGTCCCTTGGCCCACGACCTCCTTTCGCCTGAGCGCCTGCGCCGCAGCGATTTATTCGATCCCGAATACGTTTCGCGTCTATTGGACGAGCACGAGCGCGGCGTTGCGAACCATCGCAAATTGCTCTGGACGTTGCTGACGTTTGAGTTGTGGCGTGAAAGCTTTGTCGAAACGCCGCGCCGAATCGAGACCTCGGTGAGTGCAAGATAGTGCCAATCGATATCATAACGGCGCATCGAGATTTGTGGAAACGGTGCCGCGCGCAAGGTTTCGCCGGCTACGATCCTTACGACGCGCTGAACAGCCGCTGGTTCCAAGCGACGCCGCTCAGGCGCTCGCGCTGGGCGCGCTTCGCCTGGACGCAAGTTCACAAACGCTCACCAATTAATTTTCGATCTCTCGTTCGCGTATCGCGGGAAAGAAATTCAAAAGGCATCGCTTTATTCGCGCTGGCCGCTTTGGCGGATTATCGGCGCCAGGGAACCAGAGAAGCCGAGATTGAAGCGCGAGAGTTGCTCGACGATCTGAACGATCTGCGTCTGAAGGGATTCAGTGGCGCGGCTTGGGGCTACAATTTCGACTGGCAATCAAGATCATTCTTTGCGCCCCGCGGCACTCCGATGATCGTCCCGACTGCTTTCGCGGCGCGCGCGCTTTGTGAAGCAGCCCAAGTTTTTTCCCGCGACGAGTATCTGCCCTTTGCGCGCACAATCTGTGACTTCATACTCAACGATCTGAATCGAACTGAAGAGACGCACGACGAGGTTTGTTTTAGTTATTCGCCGCTGGATCGAACCTGCGTATTCAATGCGAGTCTGTTGGCCGCTGAGACTTTGGCGACGATTGGCAGGCTGACTGGTGAAGAAAGCCTTTGCGAATTGGCGATGCGTGCGGCGCTTTACGTCGTGCGTCGCCAGCGGGAGGATGGATCGTGGGCCTACGGCGCCGATGACTATCAATCGTGGAGTGATAACTTTCATACTGCTTTTATTCTCACAAGTCTGGCGCGGATAATCGATTCAGTACCTACCAGCGTAACGTCCGGATTAGGTGAACAGTTGGAAGGTCCGCTGCGCCGTGGTTACGATTTCTGGCGCGAGCGATTTTTCCTGGAAAACGGCTGGCCGAAATATTTTCCCGATCGGCTTTATCCGGCGGATGCGCATTCGGCGGCGGCGGCCATTGTTGCTTTGGTAGATTTGCGCGGACGAATTCCGAGCACGATGATCCTGGCCGAACAGGTAGCTAGTTGGGCGATTGAGAATCTGCGCGACAGCCAGGGCTATTTTTACTTTCAACGCCGACGCCTTCACACGATTCGCATCCCATATATGCGATGGTCGCAAGCGTGGATGATGTGTGGATTGTCGCGACTAATCGAGTGTCAGAACTGGGAGCGGTAGCGACCGGGTCTTGTCACCCGCCCCTGATTAATTGTACGACGGTTGGTCGATTGTTTCCCCAGCTGCCGTTATGATCCGGTCGCTACCGCTCGCGGTTCTGACACGATGCGCATTTGGATCGATCTCGCTAATTCTCCGCATGTGCCTTTCTTTCGCGCACTGATTCCGGAATTTGTTGAGCGTGGACATCAGGTCGAGATTACGGCGCGCGACTTTGCGCAGACCGTCGAACTCGCGACCAAAGCGGGAATGATGCCACACGTTATCGGCAGGCATGGTGGGGGCACGTTTCGAGGCAAAGCCGGAAACTTGATCGGGCGGGCGGCCGCTTTGCGCAAGTGGGCGCGCGATCGTGGATTCGATCTTGCAGTCAGTCATAACTCCTACGCGCAGATTTCCGCAGCCGCGGCGCTGGGAATCAAGACCGTGACGCTGATGGATTACGAGCATCAGCCGGCGAATCATCTGGCGTTTCGTCTCGCATCCCGAGTGATTGTGCCCCGCCCATTTCCGGCGGAAGAGCTGCGAAAGTATGGAGCATCGACGCGAAAGGTCAGGCGATATGACGGAATGAAGGAAGACGTATACCTCGCGGATTTCGCCCCCGATCCGAGATTCGCGGAAGCATTGCGCAAACTCGGCGTCGCGAGCGAAGATGTGCTGGTCGTAGCGCGTCCGCCGGCGCGAGAGGCTCTGTATCATCGTTTCGAGAATGAATTGTTCGACGAGTTGATCATCCATTTGAGTTCTCGCCCGGAGGTGAAGATCATTCTGCTGCCGCGCTCTGACGCGCAGCGTGCCGAATATGAAAGTCGAAACTTTTCAAACGTGATCATGCCGCGCGAAGCTCTTGACGGCGCCAATCTGATCGCAGCCGCGGACTTGGTGGTTAGCGCCGGAGGCACGATGAATCGCGAAGCTGCCACGCTCGGTGTCCCAGCCGTGAGTGTCTATGCCGGTAAGTGGGCGGCAATTGACGAAGAACTAGTGCGCGAGGGACGTCTTCGTCGCATCTCTGGTAACGAGGAGATCGACTCACTGCCCGTTGGGAAGAAATCAGGATTGAGAGTGCGTCGCGCAACGCACGTGCGCAAACAGGTCGTGGATTTGATTTTGGAGCCTTCTTAACCGCAGAGGGCGCAGAGTATTTCGCAGAGGCCGCAGAAAACCCTCTCTGTGTTCCTCTGCGAAGACCTCTGTGTCCTCTGCGGTTAAGAAAGCGTTATCATCGACTCTACTAATTCGTGGCGAGATCGTGAAAGCTGAGCGCGTAGGAGAACGCCAAATCGATGCCCGCGCCGTGCGCGTTGCCGCGCGCGCGCCACGTTGGGCTGTGCCGCTGGTAAAAGCGTTGCTCGTCGTTGCAGACGTCGTGCTGATCTCACTTTCGTTTATTGCTGCGTTCTATGTCCGTCACTATGAATCGATTGTTCAGCGAGCGGCAAGTGGCTCGTTCAGTTGGAGTCGGGCGTTTGCGCCTTATGCAGTGTTGCTGCCGTTCGTCATTCCCATTCGCCTGCTACTCCTTCGCTACTACGATCTTTACCGCGTGCGTGGTGAATTTTCTTTCGTCGAAGACATGGCGCGCGTCTTCAAAGCAATCGCGATCGGATCGCTGCTAATTGTGGCCGCGGCATTTATGTATCGTGGCGGTGTCGCGTATCGCACCTTCTCGTACTCACGCGGAATTTTTCTTTTGGATTTTTTTCTGGCACTAGCAAGCGTCGGCCTGGTGCGCACGCTCTTGCGCACTTCACAAATTCTCGTGCGGCGTCGCGGCATCAATTTAATTCCGACGTTGATTGTCGGCCGCGGCGCGGAAGCGTCTCAGTGCATCCGCGAGATGCGGGCGCGCCCTGAACTTGGCTATCGGGTAATCGGCCTGGTCGAGAACGGGCCATTCGACTCGGGAGCGCCATCCTACTTCGAAGGCGTGCCGGTGATCGGTGATTTAAAGAGTCTGCCCGAAGTGATCCGTGAATCCGGAGCGAACGAGGTGATCATCTCTGATCCGAGCGTGCCGGGCGAAGCCCTGTTTGATGTAATGATTCAAACTGGGCGCCGTCGCGGCGTGGAATTTCGCATCGCGCCGACGCTTTTGAATTGTTTGCCGAGCAAGACCGAGATCGATCAAGTCGGCTCGCTGCCGATGGTCACGCTGTTTCGCTCGCCGCTTTCCGGCGCGGCCCGCATCGTCAAACGCGCTGCCGATCTGATCATCGCGTCGCTGGCGCTGCTGATCCTGGCGCCGCTGTGGCTATTGATTGCTTTGCTTATTAAGCTGGATTCGCGTGGCGCGGTTTTTTATAAGCAGGAACGTGTCGGAATGGATGGCCGCGTTTTTCTATTCTTCAAATTTCGCACGATGCACGCCGGCGTCGACGATGCCGAGCATCGCGAATTTCAAAGAAAGTACATTAAGGGCCAGCCCGATTCGAATCAGGGAGACGGTAAGCGGCCGGCGTACAAGCTGCGCGCGGATCGGCGAGTGACGCGGTTGGGACATGTCTTGCGAAGGACGAGCCTTGACGAGTTGCCGCAGCTTTTCAACGTCTTGCGCGGCAACATGAGCATCGTCGGCCCACGCCCGCCGATTCCTTATGAAGTCGAAAGCTACGAGCTGTGGCATCGCAAGCGGCTCGACATGAAACCAGGCATCACCGGGCTTTGGCAAGTTTCAGGTCGCAACCGTTTGGCTTTTGACGAGATGGTGCGAATGGATTTGTACTACATCGAAAACTGGTCGCTGCTGCTGGATGTGAAAATCATCTTGCAGACGCTGCCCGTGATGTGGCGGGGAGAGGATGCGTATTGAACAACTTTCTTCGGCTGGTTATACTCGCGGTATGAAAACAGCGGTATCAATTCCTGACGACGTATTTCGAAAGGCCGAACGTCTGGCACATCGGATGAAAAAGTCTCGCAGTGAATTATTCAGTAACGCACTTGCTGAATACGTGGCTCGTCACGCGCCCGATCATGTTACCGAGGCGATGGACAAGGTGTGCGCTGAGGTCGGCTTGGGGAGAGACGAATTCACATCTGTTGCTTCTCGTCGCGTGCTCGAACAAGTTGAATGGTGATTAGCCAGGCAGATATTTGGTGGGCCGATTTACCGAAGCCGACGGGATCCGGGCCAGGCCTTCCGAGACCGGTCGTCGTCGTCCAGGGAGATTCCCTGAACCGGAGCCGGATCGCGACTGTTGTCTGCGTTCCTCTCACAAGTAATATCAAGTGGTCCAATGCTCCTGGAAATGTTTTGTTGCCAGCGCGCTCGACGGGTTTGGCGAAGGATTCGGTTGCTAACGTCTCACAAGTTGTTGCATTGGATAAGACGCTGCTCTCAGAGCACGTGGGCAGATTGTCCCGAAGTCAACTCGGCTTGGTCCTCTCCGGTATTGATGTGGTGCTTGGCAGATAGGCTCGATTCATTGAACGAATGAAAATGCAGAATCCGGATCCGAAACGTGAAATGCTTCGACATGCGATCGCCACGCTCGCTTATCGCGGCGCGAAAGCAGTGCGTGGCGCTGATGATTCGTTTGCGTCATTCAAGGCTTCCAAAACATCCCGCACGCCCGCCCAGATTTTGGCGCACGTCGGTGACCTGGTCGATTGGGCATTATCGATCGCGAAAGGTACCGAGACCTGGCAGAATTCACCAGCGCGAACGTGGCCAGATGAGGTCGCGCGATTTCACGCGTCGCTGAAGCTTCTCGATGAGTACCTTGCTTCAGACGACCAGCTGCACGCGTCGTGCGAGCGACTGTTTCAAGGACCGATTGCGGACGCCCTCACACACGTTGGCCAGATAGCTATGCTGCGTCGGATCGCCGGCGAACCAATTCGCGGCGAAAATTATTCGATCGCGAAGATCGAAGCTGGCCGCATTGGAGCAGAGCAAGCCGAACCTTCGCGTGAATTCGATTAGAAGCGGATCTCTTTAACGCCAGCTCAGGGATAGGGAATAAGATTGTAAGCTCAGGGCGAAAGATCGGGTGGGGTGTCGAAGAATCAGTAGCCCGTTTACCCTACTCCCACGATATGCCAGTTGTTATTTGATTGGGTGGGAATCGTCTGGTGCTTCTCTACCCAATCGATAATCAGTTCGCGCACTTCTTCGCTGGAGCGATACACGACGGGAGCGCCTTTGTACATTGTGTAGTTGCCGCCGCCGTTGACTCGATAGTTATTCGTCACGACGCGGAGCTTCTGGGTCGGCGCCAGCGGCTGGCCTTTGAATTTCAGATTCTGGACCCGCTGTCCGAAAGGCTTGGTGAGATCTATGTCGTAAGCCACCCCTGCCGCCATGTCAAAGTTGTAGCCGGGAACGCGCTGATCGATTAACTCGGCGAGGCTTTTTCCCTGCTCGTATTCGCGAAAATACTGTGCGGAATGCTCCAGAGCCTCCTGCAGCTGCTGGCCGGTCAGCTCCAAAGTAACGAGCGTGTTTTCATATTCGTACAGACTGGCGATATCGCGCACCGTGACTTTGCCTTTCGGAATGCGCGCCTCCTGATTGAAGCACGCAGCCATTGAGACGTCGGCAACTCCGGCTTCGAGCTGCACGCGTTGAATCAAGTCGATGATTGCGGTATCGCGAAAGCGACAATCGCGCGCAGTCAGTTCTTCCGGAGATTCGCCGATCGCTCGACTGAGCCAATCCTGCGTTTCCTTGTCATAGGGCCCGCCGATTTTCGCGATTTCCGGATCGAGCGCCGTCTTTTCGGTGACCGGAATTGTGCGCGCGGATCTTGCGATCACGCGCCAGCGTCCGCCAACCTGTTCTAAATAAACATCGACCCGAGCAACGTGGCTGGCCCAGCGGTTTGCCTGCGTCAACAACACGCCGTTGACCACGAGCGAAGAGACTTCGCGATGC
>QHXG01000762.1:0-2148 GCA_003222845.1 Acidobacteriota bacterium
TAAATGACGGCGGCACCCTGATTTGCTTCGACGGCTCGTGCGGCCAACTGATCAGACAGTGGAAGTTGCCGCTGCGCAATGCCCTGGAAGGTTTGCGCTCATCCGATTTTTACTGCCCTGGCTCTATTTTGCGGCTCGACGTCGACACCACGAATCGGATCGCCAGCACCATGTCAAGAGACACCGACGCCTACTTCATCAACAGCTCAGCCTTCGAAACAACCGATCGCGATAAGGTTCACGTGATCGCACGCTACGCGAAAGACGAAGTACTCCGATCCGGCTGGTTGCGTGGTGAGGATAAGATCAAAGACAAGATCGCACTTGCCGAAATCGCCATGGGCAAAGGCCGCGTCGTGCTCTTCGCTTTTCGTCCCCAGCATCGGGGCCAAACCTGGGGCACGTTCCCGTTCATCTGGAACGCGATTAACGCAAGCAGTCCTTAAAGTAAAATCTCGCTGACATGCGGCTCACATTGTATCCTGCTAAATCCGGTTGGCGGATCTCATTACTCTTCGGAGCGCTCTTTGCGGTCCTTTTGGTGGCCCGCGCCGAAAGATTGCCGATCAAGAACTACACCACCGCCGACGGCCTCTCACATAACATTGTTAATAAGATTCTCCGCGACTCGCGCGGCTTTCTATGGTTCTGTACCGCCGAAGGTTTATCGCGCTTCGACGGTTACTCGTTTACCAACTACGGAACGGCTGAAGGACTTCCGCACCCAAACGTAAGCGACATCTTAGAGACTCGTGGTGGCGAGTATTGGGTAGCGACGAACGCCGGCCTTGTTCGCTTCAATCCAAAAGGTAGACCTATAAATCGCGGCCTCAGTGCGAGTGACGCCGGAACCCCGCCGATGTTCACAGTGGTCGCGCCGGCGGATGAGGACCGGCATGCGCGTTACATCTCAGTGTTCCTCGAAGCGCGTGATGGCCAGATTTGGTGCGGGACTTACAACGGACTCTACCGGCTCGAAACCAGCAATGCTCAATTATCGCTCGTTAGCGGTGGACGTTGGTATGCCGAACGATTATCCCGAGCAGCATTACATTAATGACCTCGTCGAAGATGGATTCGGATCATTGTGGCTGGCTACGCCGGCCGGGTTGTATCGCCGCTGGCCCGACGATAGCTCGGCGCGTTACACCAAGCGTGAAGGCTTGCCGGACGATTTCCTGCACGATCTTTTGCTTGATCATCAAGGACAGCTTTGGGTAGGAACTCGCAACGCAGGCTTCTTCCGGCTCACGGCCGACGAGACGCACGCCAGGCCCTCAGTGGCATTTGCGCTCAACACGGCCGATAACTCCCAGAGCGAATGGATTAATCAACTCTTCGAGACCTCTGATCATCGGCTGTGGGCTGGGATTGCGCACGGACTTCTTGAATTTCTCCCCGCAGGCGACGCGGAGGGCCGACGTTACCATATTTACACTCTGAAGAACGGATTGAGTGACGATGCCATCAGGCGCTGGCCGAAGATACTGCCGGCAACCTTTGGCTGGGGAGCGGACAGGGCGGCGTGATGAAGCTGGCGCATAACGGCATCGTTACTTACGATCGGCAGGACGGCATTATGAATGTGCAAGCGATCTACGCTGACCGTAGCGGTGGCGTCTACTTTCGCGGCTACGTCCTCGGCGACAAGCACTCCAGCGTCTTCGACGGCGGAAAGGTTGACCTGTTAAATCAGAACCAAGCCATCTACTGGCCCCGCCTTGGTTATTTTGACGGTCAACACCTGACCTGGTTCTTGCCGGACGCACTGAAGGGAAAAAGCTTGGGTTGGGTTGGTGAGGGCGTCACCCTGCAAGCGCGCAATGGTGAGTGGTGGATAACGATGGGCAGCGAAGAGGGGCTTTACCGCTTTCCGCCCGCGGACGACTTCACACAAATAAAAGCTGCGCGCCCGATCGCTGTGTTCGGCAAAGCGAGTGTGCTTGCCGGGCGGCAGGTCTTTCGCATCTTTGAAGATTCCCGCGAACGAATTTGGATTTCAACGATCGACTCTGCTGGGAATGGTCTGGCCGTTTGGGATCGCGAGAGTAATACTCTGCGCGATCTGACCAATGCTCCAAGCCTACCCTCGCTTCACGACGACGTCGCGCGGTCTTTCGGTGAAGATTCTTCGGGCAACGTTTGGAT
>QHXG01000762.1:2167-5585 GCA_003222845.1 Acidobacteriota bacterium
TTGGGTTCAATACCGGCTTCGCGCTTTTTCATGAAGGAACGTTTGAGTTTTTCAAGCCAGGAGAAAGCACACCGCCCGGGGGAGTGATGGATATTTATACTGACCGACACGGCACTGTCTGGCTGGCTTCGTCGCGAAGCGGGCTGCTTCGTCTTGATAACCCCGGAGCAGAGCGCCCGACGTTTACGAGTTATACAACGACGCAAGGATTGTCGAGCAATGTGATCCTCGCAGTTACCGAAGACCTTTACGGACGCATCTACCTTGGCACGGGGCAGGGTCTCGATCAGTTCGATCCGGCCACAGGCCGCGTTAGGCACTACACAACCGCCGACGGGCTGGCCGGCGGAAAGATTGCCGCGGCCTTTTGCGCGCGCGATGGCTGGCTCTGGATCGGAACGTCGCAGGGACTTTCGCGTTTCCTTCCCGAGCCGGAGCGACAATCGTTGCCGCCTCCCGTGTTGCTGACGGGTTTACGCATCGCGGGCGCCGCCCAAAACGTCTCCGCGATCGGAGAGACCGAGTTGCATTTGACGGATCTCTCGGCGAACGCGAGTCAGTTGCAGATCGATTTCGTGGGCCTGGGCTTTGCGCCAGGTGAATCACTTCGTTATCAGTACATGCTCGAAGGCGCGGACCATGATTGGAGCGCGCCGACTGCGCAACGCACGGTGACCTACCCACGCCTGGCGTCAGGTCGGTACCGATTTCTCGTGCGCGCGATGAACGCGGATGGACAAGTGAGCACCACGCCGGCCGCGATCACCTTCCGCGTGTTGCCGCCGTTGTGGCTGCGTTGGTGGTTCATCGCCCTCATCTCGCTGGTTGTCGCGGGCACGGTCTATTCACTCTATAGCTATCGCGTCGCGCGTCTCCTCGAAGTTGCCAACATGCGCACGCGCATCGCCACGGATTTGCACGATGACATCGGAGCTAATCTCACGCGCATCAGCATTCTTAGCGAAGTTGCCAAACAACGGTTTGGAAACGGCGATGAATCGAGAGCCAATCCGCTCGAATCGATTGCCGACATTGCGCGTGAGTCCGTCACCTCGATGAGCGACATAGTTTGGGCCATCGATCCGGAGCGCGACAGTCTGCGTGATCTGACTCGCAAGATGCGCCAACACGCCGATGAAGTTTTCACCTTGCGGAACATTCCCTTGGAATTTAATGCCCCCGACTCTGATCGGAATCTGAAGCTGGGCGTGGACATTCGGCGCGACTTCCTTCTGATTTTCAAAGAAGCTGTCAACAATGCCGCCCGTCATTCAGAGTGCGCAAAGGTCCAGATCGATTTCCATGCCGAAGGATCATTTCTTTCTTTAACAGTTTCTGATGACGGCATTGGTTTTGATCCTGAAAATCTCAGTGAAGGACATGGCTTAAAAAGCATGCGCCGGCGCGCGAAAAAACTTGGGGGAACTCTGAGGGTCGAGACGGCTAAAGGCCAAGGGACATGCATCAACGCCGTGATTCCCGCGATGAAGGCTGGGACTCTTCTGACAATGTAAAGAGAGAGCACCTACCTTTCCGGGTAGGTGACAGCGAGTCAATTCGCCGATAACCTTTGAGTGCTCGCTGGACTGTAAGAGAGAGCTTTACACGTTTGCCGGTTAAGGTTCAGATGGAACTTGAAACGACGACGCCTGCTGATGGTGTCATTCGGGTAGTAATCATCGAGGACACCCGCGAAGTGCGCGAGGGTTTGGCGGCGCTGATTAACGGCACCCGCGGCTTCAGTTGTCTGAACAGTTACTACAGCATGGAATCTGCTTTGGCGGGTCTCAATCGCCAGCCGCCGGAGGTGATCCTCACCGACATTGGCTTGCCGGGAATGTCGGGTATCGACGGCATCGAGATTCTGCGCGCACGTTATCCGCACCTTCCGATCGTTGCGCTCACTGTGTACGACAATGACGAGAAGGTCTTTAGTGCGCTGTGCGCGGGTGCTTCCGGCTATCTGTTAAAGAATACGCCGCCGGCACGATTGCTGGAATCGATTAAGGAAGTTGTCGATGGCGGCGCGCCGATGTCTCCCGAAGTAGCGCGTCGCGTGGTGAGATTATTTCGTGAGTTTCGCCCACCTGAAAGCGCGTCATATCGGTTGACTCCTCAGGAAACCGAACTGCTCAAGCTCCTGATCGAGGGTCATCACAAGAAAACCGCCGCCCGTCAAATGGGCATCTCAACCAACACCATCTCGTTCCATCTCAAGCATATCGATGTCAAATTGCAAGTCCATTCCAAAACCGAAGCCGTCGCCAAAGCCTTGCGCGAGCGCCTAGTGTAAGTGCAAACGGGCAAAGCGCTAAGAGCAAAGCGAATGGTTGGACTTCGCTCTTTGCGCATTGCCCTTTGCTCTTTACGCTTCGCCCTTGGCCCGCGCAAATCCGCAATCCGAAATCTGCACTCCACAATCCACAATCAAACCGCCCTACCCTTCGGGGTAGTTACATCGCTTCTTCTCGTTCGGTACAGTCCTGACTCCCTGAGAACGAGAATTCCCCCTGACGTCAAAGCGGAGTTTTAGAAAACGGCACCTCTTGCAGGAGGACTGACATGTTTCACCTGTTCGCGAATCCAAGGTATTCCAACCGCGGCGCTGGATTGATTTTTTCACCAATGCTTTGGTTGTTTGCCGCAGCTTCCATCGTGGTCATTCTGCTTCCATGCCTCGCTCTCGCACAGCAGGCGACACTTCCGGATGACGCGCAGACTTCGGCCAATAAACCCAATAAGAATTTCGGCGATGCCGAGTCGGTGCAGGTGACGGGCACGACCGAGAAGGGTTTTCTGAAGTTCAAGCTGACTCCGAATTTGCCGACAGGAACCGTGGGCAGTTACGTCGGCAAGGCCACACTTAAATTGTTCGTCGAGGATGTCAAAGCACCCGGGACACTTGAGATTCATCCTGTTTTGGCCGCTTGGTCTGAGGGGACGATCACTGACTCAAGCGCTCCCGCACTCGGCCCCGCCGTCGCCATGGTGAGTATCACATCAGACCTCGCGGGCAAGTGGATAACAGTTGATCTGACTCAGAGCGTGAAAGACTGGCTTGATGGTGTGATGACTAATCAGGGAATCGCGCTCGTGTCGACAGCGGGCGGAGCAGACGTAACATTCGACAGCAAAGAGAACCGTCAGGCCAGTCACGAACCGCGACTTGAAATGGTCCTCAATCATGCAGCGACGGCGGATCAAGCAACGACCGCAACCACGGCGAACACGATCGCAGGAGTCTTATCCGCCAATAAAGGCGGCACCGGTTTGAGTGCGCCGGGCGCGTCGGGAAACGTCTTGCGCAGCAACGGCGCCAATTGGACCAGCGCTCCATTGGTGGCATCGGATTTCCCAGGTCTCGCCAACAGCTTCATTCAGAACACGACCGCAACACAGGCCGGCGCAGACTTCAACA
>QHXG01000762.1:5676-8157 GCA_003222845.1 Acidobacteriota bacterium
GAACAATCTCTTTGCCGGACCAGGCACAGGACAAGCAAACACAACGGGCCAGGACAATGCTTTCTTTGGAACTGTTGCTGGTCTCTTGAATACAAAGGGGTCCAACAACTCTTTCTTCGGCTCCCAGGCTGGCTCCAAGAACGACGAGGGGAGCGAGAATTCTTTCTTCGGCACTGCCGCCGGCACAGAAAATACGCGTGGCAGTCAAAATGTTTTCATTGGAAACAGTGCCGGCAACTCCAATATAAAGGGCAGCCGCAACACGTTCATCGGCGCGGGCGCCAGTGCCAGCAACCCAGACCTCACCAACGCCACGGCCATTGGCTGGTCCGCACTCGTCGGGCAGAGTGACTCGCTGGTGCTCGGTAACGCCTTCGCCAACGTCGGCATCGGCACGTCCACGCCTAGCTCAAAGCTCACAGTGGCCGGTCTCATCGAGATGACCAACGGCGGTGTGATCGCCGGTGGCATCAAGTTCCCCGACGGGACGATCCAACGCTCAGCCGCAGTGGGCGGAGGCGGCGTGCCGCCGGGCAGCCCGAACTACATCCAATCGAACCCGCTGTCACAGCAAGCGGGCGTGAGCTTCAACATCGGCGGCAACGGCACTGTCAGCCAGACGCTCTCGGGCAACGTGGTCAACGCCGCGACGCAGTTCAACCTCGGCGGCAGTCGGCTAATCAGCACAGCAGGCGATGGCAACCTGTTTATGGGTTTTAATGCTGGCCAGAGTAATACGCCTGGAAATCCAAACCCGTTTTCGGGCATCCAGAACACCTTCAACGGGGTTGGGGCTGGTACGGCCAACCCGTCAGGCTTCAATAACGCCTTCCTTGGCTTCAATGCTGGGCTTAAGAACACCGCCCGTGAGAATTCATTCTTTGGCGCGCAGGCCGGAGAAGCTAATACCACAGGAGACCGCAACGCTTTCTTTGGAGTCTACGCGGGCCAAGTTAACACTACCGGATGCTGCAACTCATTCTTCGGTAATAAGGTTGGTCGCAGTAACACGATTGGCCGTTCCAATGCTTTCTTCGGCGGCAGTGCCGCTGTAGCCAATACAGAAGGCAGCTTCAATGCTTTCTTCGGAGACTTAGCCGGTCTGGTGAACACGACGGGCAATCACAACTCATTCTTTGGCCAGGGTGCTGGTTTTTCGAACACGACAGGCAGCAACAACACCATTATCGGTGACGTCGCGAACGTCGGCGCAAACAATCTCAACTTCGCCACCGCCATCGGCGCGAGCGCAATTGTAAACACAAGCGACACGATTGTGCTTGGCAAGATCGCAGGAACATACAATGGCGCCGCGCGTCCTGCTGACAATGTACAGATTCCGGGAGACCTCAACGTCAGCGGCTCAATGACGCTGAACATCGTCAACGCCACGACGCAGTACAACCTCGGCGGCAACCGCATCTTGAGCACGGCCGGATTCCAAAACACCTTCCTGGGTTTGAACACCGGAGCGAGCAACATCGCCGGGTGCTGTAATGCCTTCTTCGGCTTCAATGCCGGAAGGCTCAATAATGCTAACGACAACTCCTTCTTCGGCAACAACGCCGGACAGGCTAACACTGCGGGCGCGCGCAACTCCTTCTACGGCAGCGCCGCCGGGTTTTCGAATCAGACGGGCGTCGACAACTCCTTTTTCGGCGTCAGTGCCGGACAAAACAACATCGCCGACAACAACTCGTTCTTCGGCAGCCTTACCGGTCGGAGCAACACCACGGGAAATGCCAACGCCTTTTTCGGAGACAACGCCGGAAGAAATAATACGATTGGCAGCCGCAACTCTTTGTTCGGCTCGGCAGCCGGATTGCTCAACGCAACAGGCACCGATAACTCTCTCTTTGGTTACAGCAGCGGCGTCAGCAACAGCGCGAGCGGCAACTCCTTCTTCGGCAGCCTTGCAGGCCAGACCAACACTGCCAATAACAACTCCTTCTTTGGCGCATTCGCCGGAAAGTTCAATTCGACAGGGATTCAAAACTCTTTCTTCGGCTATCAAGCCGGAAATGCGAACACCACCGCTTGTTGTAATGCCTTCTTCGGTTTTAATGCCGGACAGTTGAGTAATGCTAATGACAACTCCTTCTTCGGCAACAGCGCCGGCACGTCAAACACAACGGGCGCGCGCAACTCCTTCTACGGCAGCGTGGCCGGATTCTCGAATCAGACAGGTGGTGACAATTCCTTCTTCGGCGTCAACGCCGGGCGCAGCAACACCGCCAATGTCAACTCGTTCTTCGGCAGTGGTGCCGGACAAGAAAACACGACCGGCTCTAGCAATTCGTATTTCGGTGGCTCTACTGGCGCTTACAATAAAACTGGTGGGTTCAATTCATTTTTCGGCGCCGGTGCTGGGAGCGGACTCTTCAGTCCACGAGATGGTAGCTACAACTCCTTCTTTGGCTCTGATGCCGGGTGGGAAAACTCAGGTGATCGCAACTCTTTCTTTGGGGTTGATTCCGGTTA
>QHXG01000763.1 GCA_003222845.1 Acidobacteriota bacterium
CAAAGAGGAATTCGCCAGGCGTGGTGACGAGATTTACGAGCGCAAGATTCGTCCTCAAGTCACACCAAACGACGAAGGGAAGTTCGCGTTGATCGACATCGAGACGGGTGATTATGAGATCGACGAGGATGAAGTGACTGCTCATGACCGCTTGGTCTCGCGTCGCCCGGATGCGCAAGTGTGGGTGACGCAAGTCGGTTCACGCTACGCTCGTCGCTTCGGTACCCGTTACGGCTCGCTGGCATAGCATGATAGTTGGCGCCGTCAATAAGTTCCGCGAGGCCGTCGTCCGCCTTGCCGTCGGCGGGCCAGGAGGACAGCACCACGAGATTGAGGCGGTTATTGACACGGGGTTCACCGGTTCACTGAGTATCCCTTCCGCCATCATCACTTTACTCAACCTTCCCTTTCGCAGGCGAGGACGGGCTGTTCTCGCGGATGGCAGCGAAACCATCTTTGATGTGTACGAGGCAACGGTCATTTGGGACGGCCATCCTCATCGCGTGGCAGTAGACGCAGCCGAGACAGATCCGCTAGTGGGGATGTCTTTACTTAACAGCTACCGTCTGACGGTTGAGGTCATCAGCGGTGGTAGGGTTCTGATAGGAAACCAGGGTTATCATTGCTGTCCAACCCTGAAAGGGTTGTGGCCAGCCTCTGTAGGCTTTACGATCAGATAATCCCAATCGAAAAACTGGCGCAACCGCGTTGCGGTTGGAAATTCAAATCAACGCCCTTCTTACTTTAGGATCAGAATTGGCCCTTCATGAGTTGGTCTCTCATCAGGGTAAGTGTCAGCGAGATCCACTAATCGGATCAAATCGAGCACCCATCGCTTTATCCATCAGTGCGCCGTGTTCGATTACCGATCAAATCTGTGTGTGGTCTTGCGCACTAGTGATTTTTCAACGTGGGAATGTCTAGAGAAGTCGCGACTTACGGTAGCGGGCACATAGATTGCGACGCAAGAAAAGCAGGAAATAAAAAGCTCCGCAACCACTTGTTCAGTAACTACGGAGCTTCGGTTGAAAACAGAACTTCCGCCGCATCTCTACGGCCAGAGATGATCTGTCCAAACAACTGCATCTTAGCGCAGAGCGCGGTGGTGGTTCAACCCTGGGCTGAAAGGTGCGCAGGCACGCTTCACCCAAGTACCGATAGGAGGAATCATCATGAAGGGAAAAAGAATTGTTATTCTATTCATCGCGCTTGTGCTGGGCGTTCTTGCCCTCGCTCTTATGCCGATGAGAGCACAAAATCAAGGATACCCATTTCCCGGTTATCCAATAGAGTTCGCGCCTTCGCGAACATCTCGCCCACGTCCCACACCGGCTCCGCCACCGACAACGAAGTTCAATCGAGCGGAAAGAGCAATACCAAATGAGTACATCGTGTTTCTTAATGACGATACTCCTAACGCAAACGTCAACACAATAATCAACTCGCTCGCGAACGCGCATGGGGGCTTGATCAAACACAATTACAGCGGTTTTCTAAAGGCCTTTTCAGTTCAGATGCCGGAAGCCGCGGCGATTGCCCTAAGCAACGACCCGCTCGTCAAATATGTAGTTGAAAACGGCTTTGTGACTCTCTTTGACGTCCCGTGGGGAGTGAAGCGAATAAACCAAAAAGATCCAATTGGAATCGAGGATCCACCGAATGGCCTTGTGAGCGGAACGGTCAGTTTACCGAATGACGGCTCGGGGGTTCATGTTTACGTGATTGACACAGGAACGCGCATCTCGCACAACCAATTCAAAAATGCTGACGGCACATCGCGCGCTTCATATGCATATGACTCCGTTGACGATGACAATAACCCCAACACTACGTCAAACACCGATGGCCCGGGAGTTGATAATGTCGACTGTGAAGGCCATGGCACGCTCGTCGCCTCAATCCTTGGCGGAAATTCTACTGTACCTGGAGAGGTTTCTATGGGCGTCGCCAAAGGCGTGCCCCAGTTTTTTGTCCACCAGCATTATGACGATTTCTTGAGCCGTGAGCCTGACCCAAGCGGCCTCGCGTTTTGGACAAACGAGATTACGAGTTGCGGTTCGGATGCAAATTGCATAGACACGAAACGACAGAATGTTTCGGCAGCTTACTTTCTTTCGACAGAGTTTCAGGAGACAGGATATCTGGTCTATCGCTTTTACAATGCGGCTTTGAATCGCGCCAACGGGTTGCCGCGTTTCATTGAGTTCATGCGCGATACGCAAAAAGTCGCCGACGGAGTCATTGTCAATGCGACGGGTTGGGAGCAGCAGTTGGAGCAGAACAAGCAGGCATTCGGGCAGGAGTTCGTCACGCCGCCGGAGGTTACTGCTCTGTAGCCTGACTCGATGACCGCCCCAGCGCAGTTCGTTGATGCGCTGTATCAACACGCCGGAATCACGCCGACAGCCACCGAGCGGCAAGCAGCCCTGGATGAATTCAACACGCCTACGGGCGCACGTGGCCGCGTGATGCGGCGCGTGGCTGAGAACCAGACGCTCTACACGCGCGAGTTCAATCGGGCGTTTGTCTTGATGCAGTACTTCGGCTATCTGCGGCGAAACCCCGACGATCCGCCGGACAATAACGTAAACGGATATAACTTCTGGCTGGGGAAGCTGAATCAATTTGGCGGGAACTACCAAGCGGCTGAGATGGTCAAGGCGTTCATTGTTTCAAGTGAATATCGGCAGCGCTTTGGGCAATGATACATATTAGTAAATCCGCTCCGTGGCCTCTGTGTGATCTCTGTGCCTCTGTGGTGAGCACTTTTTTAGCGATTTCACCACCGAGACACAGAGGGCCCACAGAGGTGCACAGAGTGGACGAAAGTCCTTCTCAATTACGAGTGATCTGAGATCGCTGCGGCGCATAGTTGATTCGTCGTGCTTCGCGAATGCGGCCATCTTTCAAACTGCCTTCGACGATTTCATAGCCAAGGAGCGCCAGAATGCGGCCGCGAGCGAAGATGGGACGCGAGTTGCCGTACCAATCGACGCACGAAGCGCGACAAGCATCGTCAACCGCTTTCTCGGATTGTGCGGAGAGTTCGCCGACTTCCTCGAAATGAAGCGAGTTGTTGCGCAGAAAGAGAATCGCTGCCGAACCTTCGAACAGATGACTATAGCCTGAACGTCCGGGAACGCTGATGGGCAAACCGAGGACGCCGGAATTTGGGCCGTCAGGTTTGTAGAAGAAGCCGTGGCTGCGCAGCTCGCCCTGCGAAGCGCCCTTGCGAATATATTCGTCGGCCACTTCCGGCGA
>QHXG01000776.1:0-2439 GCA_003222845.1 Acidobacteriota bacterium
CTCTCACTTCGACTCGAGCGCCGGGTTGCAGTTGAAAGCTCTTGCGAATTTCATCACGGGCCTCGCCCTGAGAATCATCGCTGGACATTCCGATCGCCTTACTGAGACCTTGACGGACTCCGCCATTGGTTCGCCAAAGGCCCAGGACAGCCGCTGCCACGATTAGAACTACAACTAATAAAACACGTCTCATTGATCTTTCCTTTCGGTTTAGTCTGAAGTCTCGCGCTCTTTGAACCCTAACGATGAAAGCGGCGCTCGGGTTCGCTTAGATTTTCATTATCCTGGTGAGATTGTAAAGCCTGTAGCGGAGAGACAAGCACGGCATGAATCTGAAGTGTGAATTCTCCCCCTTTGGGAGAGGGTTAGGGTGAGGGGTTAGCGAGCACGGCGACCCGCCTCCTCTTTCCTTTTTATCACTACGCTTCGCGCCCTCACCCTGTCCCTCTCCCAAAGGGAGAGGGAACAAGAAACGTTTACCTTTGAATCGTTTGGCGCATTAGACACTTGACACGGACTTTGTGAGAAGCATAGGCTCAACCAACCCTCATAGTACAGCTTAGCAATGGCCCCTGAGCATGTTTTCAATCAGATTTACCGGCTGACACCCATGAGCGAAAAGACGCCCGCCAATCTAACGATCCTTTTGGTCGAAGACGACGAGGACACGCGCTACCTAATGCGCTTGGAACTGGAGCGCCGCGGCTATCGCTTAATTGAAGCTGAAGATGGCGAGAAGGCAGTTGTGCTCGCCCAGCAAGAGCATTTCGATATTATTCTCATGGACATTTCTCTGCCGCGAATGGATGGCCTGGAAGCCACGAAGCAAATTAGAAATCACGACCGCATGCATGCCGTTCCAGTAATTGCCGTGACTGCACATCAGGAATCAGACTTCCGAGAAGGAGCTAAAGCTTCAGGCTTTGACGCCTACGTCACTAAACCAATCGACTTTGACTGGTTGAGCGAATTGATGGTGGGACTGATCGGCTAATTAAGTCAGTACCACCTGCGTAAGCAGGTGGGTCTTAACTAGACCAAAGACTTACAAGACCTTACAGCTTCTTGTTCTCGGCGATATACTTTTCCAATTTCTTGCGATCAGGATAATCAGGTTTCTTTTTGAGAAACTGTTCATATTCGGCGGCTGCTTTTTCTTTCATTCCTGCTCCGTGATAGAGAGCTGCCAGACGTAGGTGCGCATCAGCCATCTTAATTGGTTCGAGTCTCAACGCTTCGTACAAGTATTTGACCGCCTGCGACCCCTTTCTCAGTTGTAAATAAGCCTCGCCCATGAAAAAGTTGGCATCGGCGGACATAGGTTTAACTGTAACTGCCTGACCAAGAACTGCAAGCGCGCCATCGAAATTTTTCGCCAACAGTCGCACCTTACCCAGGTTCAGGAGCGCGCGAAAGAATGTCGGTCGAATTTCGGTGGCGTTCAGATACGCCCTCTCAGCGTCGCTGAGATTGTTCTGAGCCAGATATGTTGTTCCCAGTTCGGACCAAGCTTGAAAATCTCTCCGATCTTCCTCGACGATCAGGCGCAGCAGACCTATCGCCCGGTCATAGTCTTTTTTGTCGAATGCCTCTCGTGCTTTTTCAAATCGATCCTGATTAAGTGGTTTGCGATTGTAGACATCCTCGGCAGCAAGCACTTCGGGTTTACGGGATTTCCCGGCAAACGGTCCGGGGCGCCATTCCATGGTGATGTCCTGCCTGATATCCGTAGGTACTCCGATAAAACGAATCTGCGTGCGCGCAACTTCAGAATTTTCAAATTCGAAAACAAGGTCATAGTCACCCGCGGGAACATTGAGGAAACGGTAACGTCCCTTGCTTCCTACCTTTTGCCGATCTATCAGGACACCGCTTCGAGTGTAGAGCAACAAATCGAAAGTGAGTGACCTGGACTCGCCGCCGCTATTGGCTCCGGCCACCTCGACATCTCCGAATAGAGTGAAACCGGTTCCCCTGGAAGCTGGGACGCCGCGCTGGGCCAAGCAGACAGGCCAGCTTGAGACCCACAGCAGAATAAGTCCGGACAGCAAGCAGCGTTTGAATTCAAATCTCATAAAAGCCGCGGCAGAATATCATGTCTTCGCAATGTCCTTGAACCACTACCCACGCCGTTTGAGTCAGGAATTGTAATGTTAATTGCCGGTAATGAAAGCGGGTTGGAGTTCGGACTCCAACCCGCTTGAAATAACACGAACATGGGAAGCAATCAGAAGGAGTAACGAAGTCCCACCTGCATCACGCGCGGTGTCCCCTGAATGCCAATGAAGTTCGACCAATTCGTGGGCGCAGTCGCCGGATTTCCGGAACCAGTTCCGCCCTGAGCCACGCACGTGCTTCCCGGGCTGCAACCGACTGGCCTTCCGGCGGGATCAGCAGTTATTCCGTAGCCCGTCCGACTGAAGTCGACAGCGCCCAGTC
>QHXG01000776.1:2613-3077 GCA_003222845.1 Acidobacteriota bacterium
TCACATCCAAAGAGCTTCGGCGAGGTACCGCTCTTCGTTGGGCAGGCCGTGAATGACTTCAACCTGACATTGTAGCTTTGCACATTCCAGTTTGTGGCCCAACGAACGTCGTCGGAGGGCGCACCGATCGGCAGGCCTGAGTTCCAGCGATAAATTCCTGACACTTGCCAACCGCCCAAAATGCCATTGACCCACTTGTTAGCACCATTAAGCAGCCAACGGCCGCGACCGATGGGTAATTGCCAGACCGCATTCATATTGATGACGTGCCGAATGTCGAAATCCGAATCGGCATACCAATCCCTCTGTCGGATCGGGTTCAGGATGAATGCCGCGCCATAACCACCACTGTTTTGCAACCCCGAAGCGTCATCCAAAGAATGGGAAAGCGTGTAATTGAAATCCATCGTGAGCGTGCTTCCAAGACGTTCCCGAACGGACAATGTCCCAGCATGGTACCAGGA
>QHXG01000777.1 GCA_003222845.1 Acidobacteriota bacterium
AGCCAGAATTCATAGCCTGTGTAGTCTGCGTCAGGCGCGTCGTTCGGGTTGCGCCGTAAATAACCAAAGTACTCCATCAGCACAAACGCACGGTTGAACTCCTGCTGATTCAGCGTTGGATTTTCGGCAACATCGCGCAGTGTGCGTGAGCGCGCGGCCGCGTCGCTGGTGTTCGTCGCCGCGCCAAACTCAGCGATAGCCGTGTTGCGCTCAGTCGTCGAGGGCGTCACGCCGGCATTCGCGAACAACCCGTCAACAAATTGCGCCGGCGTCAGCGACGCGGGAAACGCCGTCGTGAATCG
This sequence comes from Acidobacteriota bacterium, assembly GCA_003222845.1. Lineage (GTDB taxonomy): Bacteria > Acidobacteriota > Blastocatellia > Pyrinomonadales > Pyrinomonadaceae > UBA11740. The sequence continues at coordinate 303 of QHXG01000777.1, forward strand.
TGCGCGTTGCAGAAACTCTGAAGTGAAACCCTGCTTGTTGTTTTCCAAGACTGTCTCCCAGCCATCTGCTGCGTGTCAGCCAGAAGTTCCTTGAAGCGCACGATGGGCACGGGAAGCTGATGTGCGCCGCCAAACGTTGACGTGCCGCTGGCGTCGCCGAAAGCGGTTTTGTAGAGGCGCTCGACCAGATAACCGGTCTGCTGAAACTCAATGGAAGAATAGAACGCGGCCGAGACGTTGAGGCGCTTGAGGGCGAGGCATGCTTGATCAGCACCGCACGAAGTTATTTCCTTAGTCCAGAAGACCAGTCCACTGGCGTCCGGCTGGCGATTGAGAAAGTCGTGATAGTGCTGGCAGGCGAAGTTCTGTGGATCATCAATTACATTCGTCGCCGGCTCTGTCGGGTTGTCATTGATGGTCACGGTGGCGATCGCCGGCCCGCCGAGACTAACGCCCGATGGATTACTCAAGTTGACATTGAAAGTCTCTGGTCCTTCAACGTAGAAGTCGTCATTGATGAGCACGGCGAAACTCTTCGAGGCCTCGCCCGAGGCGAAGCGCAGGGTGCCGATTGCGGTGATGTAATCACTGCGCTCGCTGGCGGTGACGTCTGAGGTGGAATAGTTCACGCTCGCCGCGCTGGAAGTGTCGCCAACGCGATTGACTGTAATCGTCACGCTGGTGCAAGCTTCGACGACGCTGTAATTTGATGAGTTGAATTGCACCACAGAGTTCTGCGCTGGTGTCGGCGTTGGCGCCGGTGTAGGCCTGACCGCGCGTCCAACCTCAGTGACGCCTCCCGCTCCGGTCGCCTCGAACTGCACATACACTGTGTCGAAGATTTCCTCCAGATTCGTGAAGGCGAAGGAGGGGCCAGTGACGACGAACGTCACTCTCTGGTCGGTCCCGACACCAGCGCCGGGGGTGCTCGCCATAACCGCGAAGTCAAATGTCTGACCCGTGCCGAACCCGTTCGTCACCCCCGACGCAAACGAGAAGTTCAAGGGGCCGCTCACCAGATTGAAGCCGGTCAGCGTTCCCGGAAAGGCGAACCCGACGCCCGTGATCGCGCTATTGGGCAAGAGGTTCTGGATATTGAAGCTGAGTTGGAAGAAGTTGGTGCCCGGCACCGGCACAAAGTCCGAGCCCCCTGATCCCGTAGCGCGACCGGCGATCACACCGGGCCTGCTCGGGGTCGTGATGATATGTGCGTCGGCTACAAGGGCGGAGGCTGAGCACAGCATCACGCCGAACAGGACGCCCAAAAGGACCAGGGTAGCCCGCGATCGAATGAGCGAGCTCAATTTCGTGTTGAGTTTTTTCATGTTCTTCATCCTTTCAAGTAGTGCTGCGTCCTAAGGGGCAGCGTGGTTGATTCGATTCGACTCTCGTCAAGTAATGAGTTGGATTTTCCTTCTCATCCGGCGCGGCCTCTCTCTCTCAGCTTTTTGCGGCCTTCACTCTGTTAAGCGGAGTTTGGGGAAAAAAGCGGCAGCGGGTGTACCTAACGACGGTAAGTGCATCCTCGCCGGCGCGAGTGTTCACCTTCTTAGATAGCGTTCCTGATAACGGAGATTGACCTGCTGAGGCCGGCGTGCGATAGCCACCTGAATGCGGCGCCAACCGGTTACTGAGTCCGGCGGATAATAACTAAGGCAGTAGTGTCCGCTTACGTCTGCGTTGATCTGTTCCAGCACGCCGCGAATTTGTTCGGGGGCCGGGAGCAGCATCAGCCCGCCGGTAGCGGAGGTCAGCTTCTCGAGAAGCTCTTTGCCGTTCGGTTGCCACGGCGTGAACTCATGTAATTGAAGGAGCAGCCCTACTGTGTAGATTGTGGCGCGATGGGTACGTGCAGCTCGTTGAACGTCGGAAAGGCACGACCGGCTGAAGCTGTCCTCGCCGTCAGACAAAAGGACGAGGGCCTTATGTCGTTGCGGAAGCCACTCTAAAGCATTCAGACCGAGCAGCATTCCGTCATAAAGGGCCGTCATTCCGTAGGGCCGCAAACTCGCCAAGTCGCGCCACAATTCGCTGGCGTTAACTGCGCGCGCCAACAGTTGCGCGCGATCACCGAAAACGATCAGCGTGTAGTCAGACGCCTCATGTGCCGTCGCCAGAAACTTCTTCATCGCCTTCATCAGGTTTTCCCACTTGTCCCCACGCATCGAGGATGAAATGTCGACAACGAAGACGATACTTGCCGGTCCATTGCTATCGAAGAATTCCAGCGACACCTGCTTGCCTTCGTCGGTTACGAAAAAGTTTTCTCGTTGAAGACCCATGACTGGATGACCCTTCTTTTCGGTCACCGAGACGTTGACCGTCACCAGGTCTACGCCGATCTTGATTACATCAACCGGGTCTTGTGCCACGGCCGAAGCCCAGGAAATGATCACGACGCCCAGCG
>QHXG01000772.1 GCA_003222845.1 Acidobacteriota bacterium
AGAGGTTTTCGCAGAGGTCGCAGAGAGGAAGGCGCTTAGTTATTATTGCCCGCTAAACTTGAACGAATTAAGAAACTGATTGCCAAGAGATCCGTCGCCTGAACGAGTCATCACGAACAACATGAAGAGCTGACGTCGATCGTCAACACGCTTGGATAAGACGCGAACGACTGCCGAGAACCCGGGACCGCTCACGGCGTAATGCTTTCCTGCATACGAATCGAGTTTAAGAACGCGGACAACTTTTATGGTCGCGCGACCGTCCACACCGGACGCCTCAAGTGCATGGTTCATTCCGCCGACAAATCCGTTGATGACTTGATCCGAAAACAAATCATCAGCCTCGTTAGCACCCGGTCCTTTGCCTGAAACCACGACGGATCCTCGTCGCTCTCCGCGCAGATGCGCGACGAACTCACTTCGTTACAATCGTTCCCATCTGCACGACCTCGAAGTTCGATCCTTTGATCGAGCCCAGCGTGCGCAGGTGGTCGTCGCTCCAGCGCGGATCAGGCGCGCCACTGATATACCAGTTCGATCCGTTATCCGCGACCATCATTCCGTACTTTTTCAGCGCGCGCAGAATTACCTGCACCTCAGGCGGAAATCCTGAGATGTCGAACGAAGCCTTCAAGCGCACGCGCATCCCCATCGGCGGCAGGTTCGGGTCCGTCTTGCTGCTGGCAAAGTGTCGCGCGGGATAGACGTACGCGCGCCGACTGTTTTGCACCGTGAAGCGCAGCGCATGCGTAATCTGGCCCTGCTCGACCGCTTCGTCGTAACGCACCAAACCGGGAAAGATCGGCAGACCCGCGGCATCAGCCGAAGTCCAGCCCGCCGGCCGCAGAGCATTCGAGTTCAAATCGAACGCCGCGCCACAGTTCGCATTCCAACTCGCCCCGTTGTTGATTGGGAACGCGTAACCCAATTCATAAAGCTTCCAATGATCGCGATCGATGACCAGCACGTGACGATCGCCGCTCGAATTTGGCCCACCCTCGATGGGAGCACTCGAGGGAACCGGATAAGGACCAGGATCGCTTTCATCGCCGTAAGCCGTGAAGTTGATCGGGACGAGCGACTGCGTTGCAGACACGACGACGTATGGAATGCCGTTCGGCGCGCCATCGTAGACGGTGCCAAAGTCAGCATGCAGTCCCGTGTTCAAGCCGATGCTCGCGATCAAATTCGCTGAGTTCGGATCGGCCGGCATCGTTGAGATGTCCTGGTTCCATGGATTGTCCGATGGAAAGACTCTCTTGCCATGCAAACTCGCTCCTGATCCAAGGTCAGGTGTCGGCGCGGGGGCAGGCGTTGGTGTCGGTGTTGGAGTTGGTGTCGGTGTCTGAATTGGTGTAGGTGTTGGCGTCGGGATTGGTGGATCATCGGGCGGTCCACCACCGACGTGGCCGATGCCGACGCGCACTCGATTGCTGGTCATTCCATGATACGTAATGCCGATCAGCACATCGCCAGCATCGCCGAGGTTGTCGTGCAACCGCACCACCACCGCTGTTATACCCGGACAATCGGGAACAGATACTACCGCTTCAACCGATAGTTGATAGCGCAACGCTATGCCATCCTCTGCTTCAGCGGTGACCGCCGATGCGTCTTCTCCAGCTTGCAACGTAAGGCTCGTCGCGAACAACATCACACGTGTGCGGGCATCTGAGCCAAACTGAAGCGGCGCATTCGGCGGAAACGGCTCCGCCATCAAGGTGACCGAGTCAAGAGCAACGGCACGCGTAGAGTTCGGCGACGTCAAAAGGACTGGGGCGGCCGGATTGATTGGGAGTGCTCGCCCGGCTTTCGCCTCGTCTGTGGACCAAACCAGAGCAGCCAGGCAAAACAATCCGGTCAGAAAAAAGATCGACCAATGGACGCTATTCTTGCCCGCTTGGAGCGTGGTGCGACTACGATTCCTTAGCACGACAAACATCAGACTCAATCTATCGGGTTCTCGAGGGTTGGTGGAGCAAGCAGAGGAGATTGAGCAAGGACAGAAACAGACTAGCCGTTGAAGGGAGTCCCGTCAAGACTTTCGTTCGACGTCGATTCCTCGGAATTCTCTCAACGCTTCAAATGCTGATGAATCCAATTCGCAAGGTCATCTTCCGACAATGATCCTTCTGCAAGTTGGATGAAGGCAAGGTACTTTTCGTCCTGCCATTGAGTAACAGAAAAGTTCGCGCGGCAACGAATGCTGTGCGCTTGTTGCCGTCCATGAACGGATGATTGCGAGCGATTCCGAAGGCATACGCGGCAGCGAGCGCTGCGAGGTCCGGCTCTTGCTCGCCATAAGCCAAAAGATTCTGAGGGCGCGCCAATGCGGAGAGCAACAACCCTTCATCGCGTGTCCCGGAACCTCCACCGTGTTCTGCAATTTGCCGTTGATGAATTGCCCGCACAGCTTCCTCTAATAGCCAAACAATCTCAGCCATGTGATTCTAGTCGGCTAGCTTTCGAAGGACATCACGATCCTCGCTCATGACTTTCTCCGCCATATCCAGTTGGGTGCCGAGTTCCGGATTATAGGGCGTCAGCTCAATACCCTCTTTGGTTTCGACCGCGTAAAGGCTGTCGCCTTTCTGAACTCTTAGCCGCTCCAATATCTCTCTTGGCAAGATGATGCCGACGGAATCTCCGACAGTGGTCACTTTCAAAATGCTCATGATCT
>QHXG01000257.1 GCA_003222845.1 Acidobacteriota bacterium
CGACTGTCGATCCGGGCGAAGAGGTAATAGTCTTCGAGCCTTTCTACGAGAACTATGCGCCCGATGCCATCCTTTCCGACGCGCGCCCACGTTATGTGCCGCTGCGCGCGCCGGATTGGACTTTCGACGCGGCGGAGCTGCGCGCGGCGTTCAATCCAAAGACCAGGGCAATCATCATCTGCAATCCCAATAACCCGACCGGCAAAGTGTTCACTCGCGACGAAATGGAATTCATCGGCGAACTTTGTCGAGAGTTCGACGCCCTTTGTTTCACCGACGAGATCTACGAACACATTCTTTACCCGCGTGAAGGGGCAGAGATCGAGCACATCTCGATGGCCCAGATTCAGGGGATGCGCGATCGCACGGTGATCGTCAATTCGATGTCGAAAACGTATTCGGTCACCGGTTGGCGCGTTGGTTACTGCATCGCAAGCCCTCAAATAACCAGCGCGATTCGAAAAGTACACGACTTCCTGACTGTTGGGGCAGCCGCGCCATTGCAGTCAGCAGGCGCGTACGCTCTGTCTTTGCCGCCGGCTTACTACGATCAATTGCAGGCTGACTATCGCGCGCGCCGCGATTTAATTCTGCCTGAACTTGAAAAGGCAGGTTTTGGAACTTTCTCACCCGACGGCGCCTATTACATCATGACTGACATCAGCGGATTCGGCTTTAAAGACGATGTTGAATTCACGCGCCATCTGATTCGCGAAGTCGGCGTCGCCTGCGTGCCCGGCTCGAGCTTCTACAGCGTTCCGGCGCTGGGTTCGCAGCAAGTGCGTTTCTGTTTCTGCAAGAAAGACGAGACGCTACTGCTGGCGGCTGAGCGCTTGAAGAAGTTCCGCGGATAATAATTGTCTTTCGGGACACTAGAAGAGTCAGTCGAGAAGACCGCGTAGCGGTGAAATGTTTATAGAACACAAAACTGAATTGGAAATTCGAAAGCTCCTTAGGAGCGTAACTGATCCTGCTGGCGCCCATAAACGGGCTCCTCAAGGAATAGGCCCAGACCCTTGCTATAAAGATCGCATCCCGACGGGATTTTCCCGACCGAGTGCTTGGATCAATTTATGAACTGGCTCATATCTTCTCGCTTCGCCACGGCATTTCTGGTCGCTCTCAGCGTCTCTATGGGATTCGCGCAACAGATCGCCGATCCTAATTTTGACGCGAAAGTCGCGAAACCGGCTTACGCGAAAAGCGGCCCGAAGGTGCTGTTCGATGAAGCGCACAACAACTTTCACACCGCGAGTGGGCGTTACAAACCTTTCGCTGATTTGATCATCAACGACGGCTATCAAGTCACGCCCAATCCGCAGAAGTTTTCGGCGTCTCTATGGGCTTCGCCCAACAAATCGCCGATCCAAATTTCGACGCGAAAGTCGCGAAGCCGGCTTATACGAAAAACGGCCCTAGGGTGCTGTTCGATGAAGCGCACAATAACTTTCACACCGCGAGTGGGCGTTACAAACCTTTTGCTGATTTGATCACGAACGACGGCTATCAAGTCACGCCCAATACGCAGAAGTTTTCGGCGCAGACGCTGAAAGGCTTCGACCTTCTGGTGATCTCAAATGCACTGGGCGCGCCCAGAATGAACCAACCCGAAGCCGGCAATCCGGCATTTACTGAGGCCGAATGCGACGCAGTGCGCGACTGGGTGAAAGGTGGCAGCGCTTTGCTCTTGATCGCCGACCATGCGCCCATGGGCGCTGCTAATCAGATTCTTGCGCAGCGTTTTGGCGTGGACATGAGAAGCGCTTTCACCTCTGACAGTGTTAATTACGACAAGGAGAGCGGGAATCAGGGTTTTCTTGTCTATTCACATGACAACGGCCTGTTGATGGACCATCCGATCACAAAAGGCCGTGACGCCAGCGAACGAATCAATCGCATAATGACGTTTACGGGCCAGTCAATCAAAGGTCCCGCGGGAAGTACAGTCCTGCTCAAGCTTGCCGACACCGCGAAGGACACACCGCCGCCTTCACAAGCTGACATCCAAGCGGCCATTGAAAAAGCTCGCCAAGGTGGGCAGACACAGTTACCACCGCCGAACGGCATGAATCTTCCGCCGGGCGCGACGACTGTGCGGGTTCAGGTCCCTGAGAATGCGGCAATCTCAGCAGCTGGCCGAGCCCAGGGAATTGCATTCGACGTTGGCAAGGGTCGGGTTGTGGTCCTCGGTGAAGCCGCGATGCTCTCTGCGCAAATGACTGGAACCGGTGGCAGCAAGTTCGGCATGAATCGGCCCGGCATCGATAATCGTCAGTTGGCGCTGAACATTGTGCATTGGCTCTCAGGCTTGCTGAAATAACCGGGTGTTGAGAGTTCAACCTTCAGGTTGGCATCCTTGAGAGGAAGCAAGCTAAAGCTTGAACTCTCAGCACCTGTTTTCTCAATGTCCGTTCTTGACCTAACCTCACGATGGGGCCTAGCATAGACTTAGATCATCCCCAAAATTGAGAGAGCCCGACGATCACAACGCCGAAGGAGGTTGTTGTCATGGCTGACGAACCAAGTGCAAAGTGCGCGCATGGGGCATGTGACTGTCCGCCCGAGAAAGATAGCAAGTACTGTAGCGAGTATTGCCGCGAAGCCGAGAAATCACACGTGATGGAGATAGGTTGCGGCTGCGAGCATGATGGGTGTCGTTAACTTCGCTTTGATAACCGGGACGCGGATCAATCCGTAAACTCCCTCTCGCTTTGGCAGAGCGTTGAGGGTGAGGGAGTAGCTGACTAATTGAAGAAGAAGACGATACTCCTTTGCTCTCTTGGATCCACTCGGTGACAAGAGTGGGTTGCATTCCATCGCTAGGGCAGCCTTCCCAAAGGAGAGGAAGTTTGCCAAAGATGCTTGACACGCTTTTCGGCCTGCGCCTATAGTTTGACTGGTCATTTCAAAAGACTATGACACCCAAGTATTACTATTATTGGTGCGCCTGTATGGGGGCTTCTCCCTACGGAGGAGCGACCGGGCGAACCTTGAGTGCGTGTGAACTTGTGATTTAGCCAACACGTCAGACAGGTTAAGAGAGCCGGTCGCGACCTTCAGGACTTCGCGGCCGGTTTTGTTTTGGACCAAGATGATTGCTGAACCTAAAGTAAAGATCGCTTTTCAAGCTGAGAACTTCAGGCGCTTCCACGATCTGGAATCGCAGATTGGCAATACTCCATTGTTGCGCTTGCGTCGTGTTCCACAGGAACTTTCTACCGGCGTCGAGATCTTCGTTAAAGCTGAGCACATGAATCCGGGAGGATCAGTTAAGGACCGCGCCGCTCTGGCAATGATTCTCGAGGGGGAACGCAGCGGCCGCCTCTATCCCGGCAAAGTCATTCTGGATGCGACGAGTGGAAATACCGGAATCGCTTATGCGATGCTGGGGGCCGCGCGCGGATATGCGGTGATGCTCTGCTTGCCGCGTAATGCGAGCGAAGAACGCAAGCGCATTCTGAGAATTCACGGCGCGGAAGTTATTGAAACAGATCCGTTGCAAGGCTCGGACGGCGCGCAAACGATCGCTCGCGAGATGGCGACGCGCGATGGGACAAAATATTTCTACGCGGATCAGTATAATAACGACGCCAACTGGCGCGCGCATTACGACGGCACCGGTCGCGAAATCTGGGAGCAGACCGAAAGACGGGTAACTCATTTTGTCGCGGGGCTGGGAACGTGTGGCACGTTTACCGGGGTGGTGCGAAGATTGAAGGAGTCGAATCCAACGGTGCGCGCGATTTCGATGGAGCCGGATTCACCGATACACGGCCTCGAAGGATTAAAGCATTTGCCGACTTCCAGGATGCCGGGGATTTTTGATCCGAGGCTGGCCGACGAAACAGTCGAAGTAGCAACCGAGGAAGCGCAAGCAATGACCCGACGTTTGGCGCGCGAGGAAGGTTTATTTGTCGGCGTGAGTTCCGGTGCTAATGTCTTGGCTGCGCTTTCCGTCGCCCGCCGTTTGCCGCCGGGGTCCGTCGTGGTAACGATTCTGTGCGATGGCGGCGAAAGATATTTCAGCGAACGTTTCTGGACTGAGTGATGTCTGACGATAAAGACAATCTCGATATCACGACACAACTGGTTCACGCCAGCGGGCGAAATCAACCGCCCACCGGTCAACCAACTGCAACACCGATTTACGCGAGCGCGACCTACACCTACGAGTCGATGGCAGAGATCGACAGGGTCTTTGGCGGTGAGCTTCCAGGTTATATCTACACGCGTTACGGAAATCCAACTGTCACGGCGCTCGAAACTGCGATTCAAGTAATTGAGGCCGGCGCGACTGCCTGCGCATATTCATCAGGCATGGCTGCTTTGCATGCTGCTCTGCTTGCCTGCGAATTATCGTCTGGGGCTACAGTGCTGGCGTCGCAGGATCTCTATGGAGCGACGACGAATCTGCTGCAAGCGATTCTTGGTCCATTTGGAATCAAGACTGTCACTGTCGACTTCGCCAATCTCGACGAAGTACGCTCGAAAGCTCTTGAAATCAAGCCGCGCGTTTTGATCGCCGAAACGATCTCTAACCCGCTGCTTAAAGTTTGCGATATCGACGCTGGCGCGGAAATCGCGCGCGAAGTTGGCGCCCGGCTGATCATCGACAACACGTTTGCCTCACCTTATCTCTGTCAGCCTTTGAAGCATGGCGCGGATTTCGTCGTTCACAGCGCGACAAAATTTCTGAGCGGTCATGCGGATGCGATGGGCGGCATAGCCGTCTCGCGTGACGCGGCTGACAGCATGGCTTTGATAGGGGTGATGAAACTCGTCGGTGGCGTGCTTAGTCCGTGGGAAGCGCACGAGATTTTGCGAGGAGTGAAGACGCTCGCAGTGCGCATGGATCGACACTGTGAAAATGCGCGCGCACTGGCTAAGCGTCTCAGCAATCATTCGCGGATCGGTCGCGTCTACTATCCGGGATTTACGTCGGCCGATCGACAAGAGGTCGCGAATCGCATTTTGCGCGAATGCCATCTGGGTGCTTTGATTTCGATTGAACTGAAAGACAACAGCCGGGAAGCGGCGTTTGGTTTCATGGACGCGCTGAAGCTCTGCGTGCGCTCGACCAGTCTCGGCGACGTGTTTACGAGCGTCTTGCATCCGGCGACTGCTTCGCACCGAGATTTGTCCCCCGCGCGGCGTCGGCAGTTGGGGATCACCGATGGCCTGGTCCGAATTTCAGTCGGCATCGAAAACGTAAACGACATCATCGCGGATATTGAGGAGGCGCTCGGAGCTTAGGGTTTTTGACAGGATTAACATGATTCACAAGATGTGAGATTCAGGGCCATCGCATGTTTGAGAAATATCTTGTTAATCTTGTAAATCCTGTCCGTTCAAGATGATTGAGATTGCTGACGAACATTTGAGGGAGATCCGTGCCCATGGCGAGCGCGATTATCCGTTTGAATGCTGCGGTTTGCTGATTGGACGGTTCGAGAACGGTAGAAAGGTTGTGAGTGAAACGTATGCTATTTCAAACGCGCGCGAAGAAGAAGCGAAACGTAATCGCTTCCTGATTCGGCCTGAGGAATTAATGCGCGGCGAGAAGTATGCGCGCGAAAAAGGTTTGGATGTCGTAGGGTTCTATCACTCCCATCCGGACGATCGGGCCGTGCCGTCGAAGTATGATTTGGATCACGCGTGGCCGAGCTACTCGTACATCGTCGTCGCGGTCGAGAAAGGACATGCGGCTGATTTGCGTTCGTGGGAAATGGAAGCTGATCGATCGCGATTCAATGAAGAAGAGATTACTCCGTCTCCCTTTGGGAGAGGGTCGGGGTGAGGGATTTAGCGGACAAATATTGAAAGGACTTCATCTTTCTTTTGTTCTTACTCGGGTGAGGAAAGAAAAGAAGAAAAAACAGTTGGGTCGGTGTTGCTAATCCCTCACCTAACCCTCTCCCAAAGGGAGAGGGAATTCAATCAGAGATTCCTGAAAGGGAGAATCATGCCAGTCACAGTCACCATACCAACTCCGCTGCGCCAATTTGCGGACGGGCAATCAGAGATTCAGATTGATGCGCGTACCGCAGGCGAAGCGCTTGATAAATTGACGTCAACACATACTGAATTACGTCGCCATCTTTTCAACGATCAGAACGCGTTGCGAAATTTCGTGAATGTCTATGTGAATGACGAGGATATTCGTCACGCGAACGGTCCTGACACCCCGGTAAACGAAGGCGACACGATTTTGATTGTGCCTTCGATTGCGGGGGGCGCGGCGGTGCTGGATGAAATCGCCGGCAAGGATGCCGGCGGACCGCAGGCAGGGATGCCTGCGCTCCCAATGCTTTCGAACGAAGAGGTCGCGCGCTACAGCCGCCATTTGATCATGCCTGAGGTTGGCATGACGGGGCAGAGGAAGTTGAAAGCCGCGAGCGTGTTGATGATTGGTACGGGCGGATTGGGGGCACCGCTGGGAATGTATCTGGCAGCGGCGGGTGTAGGCCGGCTTGGTTTGGTGGATTTCGATGTGGTCGATGCGTCAAACCTGCAGCGCCAGATCATTCACGGCACTAAAGACGTCGGTCGTCCCAAGATTGCTTCAGCGCGCGATCGAATTGAAGACATCAATCCGCACGTCGAAATCGAAACGCACGATACGAAGTTGACCAGTGCCAACGCGCTCAACCTCTTTGTCAATTACGACGTGATCGTCGATGGCACGGACAATTTTCCGACGCGCTATCTGGTTAACGACGCGTGCGTGCTGACGGGAAAGCCGAATGTTTACGGCTCGATTTTTCGCTTCGAAGGACAGGCGAGCGTCTTTTGGGCGGAGCGTGGGCCGTGCTATCGTTGCCTTTATCCTGAACCGCCGCCGCCGGGTTTGGTGCCGTCGTGCGCAGAGGGTGGCGTGCTCGGCGTGCTGCCGGGAATCATCGGTACCATCCAGGCGACTGAGACGATCAAGATCATCTTGGGCGCGCCGGACATCATGGTTAACCGGCTGCTCTTGTTCGACGCGTGGCGGATGCGCTTTCGCGAATTGAAGCTGCGCAAGAACCCGGATTGCCCGGTGTGCGGCGTCAACCCGACAATTAAAGAGTTAATCGATTACGAAGAATTCTGCGGCATAACTCAACAGCCAGAAACGAAACCGACTATGGAAGAAATCACAGCTACTGAACTGAAACAGCGCCTCGACCAAGGCGACGACATTCAAATCATCGACGTGCGCGAGCCGCACGAATACGAAATCGGCGCGATTCCCAACTCGAAGTTGATCCCACTGGGCCAGGTGCTCAATCGCATGAACGAGATCGATCCCGGACGCGAAACCGTCATGCATTGCAAGATGGGCGGCCGCAGCGCCAAAGCGATCGAGGCGTTACAACGCGCCGGCTTCCCCGGTCACTTGATCAATCTGAAAGGCGGCATCACCGCCTGGTCCAACGAAGTCGATCCCAGCGTGCCGAAGTATTGAGTCGCGACAAATCACGATGGCTAACAAGATTTGCGTAGTCCTGAACAGCCAACATCAGAAACGCGTTGACCACTTTGTTGAGCGCTCCAAGTCCTCGGCTGGTGACCAAACACTCTTCCAGCCCTACTTCACGAAACACCTGACGCGCTTACACGAACTCACGACGCCCGTGCCGATTTACCTAGTCGTTGGTAACTACGGTGCTAGTGCTGTGGTTGTTGGGCAGCTTATGAAGGTCGAATATGGAGATGAGGTACCAAGGGGAGCACTCGAACCACTCAAAGAACTCCTACCCGTCACCGACACTAAGATCGACCGTACGAACCTTCTTTACCTGGCACATGGTCGCCGTCTACACACTCCGATTTCGCTCAATCAGTTCAGAAAGATCAGTGACGGCAAACCTTTGCGGCGGGGTAAGTGGCCGGCGGTTGTGTGCCGTCTTCCTAACGGAATTCCTGGCGGCGTGGACTCGTTGAAACAAAACACATCTGATGACATTGAGAGCGCCTTTGAAGGGCATTTGCGAGTGCTTTTCCGCCGGCATCGGCAGCGGGAACATGGTTGCGCACCGCCAAAATCCGCGCAGTGCTTCGCAGTAATGGGCGACTCAAATGCGAGGTAGCGGCATGCTCATTCGACTTCGAACACGTTTACGGAATACTCGGTCATGAATATGCGGTTGTCCACCACCTCGTTCCGCTCGCCGCACTGGATGCTCCGCGAAGCACTCGGCTGCGGGACCTTGCACTTGTTTGCCAGAACTGTCATGCCATGATTCACCGTGGTGGGACTTGCCGCACGTTGGCTGAGATATCTGCTTCAATCCGTGCTGCCCGACCTGAATAAGCTAAGACAACGACTCACTTTCAAGTCGAATCCGTCAAATCAACAACACATTACAGCGGCAGGTATTCGACGCGACCAATCCACTCGTCCGGTTCAGTGACCCTTGCGACGATCTCAAGGTCCCTGACGCAGTCACGGATTGTGACGTTGAGTTGGTGCGCAAAGATGATCCCGGCAAAATGTTCTCTTTCCCGCTGGCGACGATTCGCTTCAGCCAAGAAACCTTTGTCTTGAGTAAATAGTACGCGGCCCAACTGGGTCGCGCGATCGAGCAACAGCGGGTCGTTGAGTTCCGGTGTTCCGTCTTCCTGCGCCCTTAGAACATCAACGCCTCGAAGACGCAATCCGTCCGCGATAGCACTGGGCACATGAACATCAAAGTACAAGGGAACGCTCACGTTCGCGTTTTATCTGTCTGAGTCTTTGCCGCAGAGGTGATTCTGGCTGCTGGGCGGCAAGCTCGTTGACTTCCTGCCAATCGCTCATAATCTGGGCATCGATCTCAACTTGGTGTTCATAATAGTACGCGAGCGCGGCGTGAACCTGAGCCATCGACAAATGTGGATGTTGGAAGTGCATCTCTTCGGGACTCCATCCATAAGCCATCTTGTCGAGCACGACCTCTTTCACCTTCGTATTCGCGCCGACGATCCAAGCAACCCCTCTCTCGTCCAGTTCGATCAGCGAATTCAGCACAGCGACCATGGTAGGTTAACCTCTCCTTCTAACTTATCATGAGTTAGCCTGTGCCGAAAAATTCGCCGGCCCCTGCGATCGCGTGAAATCTTAATTCCGTAACGAATCGTCATTTACCGAGGAATCGCTGAAGATGGCACGAGCCTGATCAGTTTTTCAGCCACCGATTCAACTCCGACGCGAATAAAAGATGGGAAAGTATTTTCCCCGCGCCCAAAGCTCGTAAAGATCGCGGTAATGCGGATCGTTCGCGTCTCCGGACTGTCCCGGATTGTTCAGACCGACCGAGTTGTCCCAGTCTTCAGTGTCCACGATGATTTTGAACGAACCGCCCGATGTCTGATTGTCGTTGCTGCCGGTCGCAGTCACTGTATAGCTGTCTCCGCCGCGAGGCAGATCACCGACGTCGAATTTCGATTGCAGCTCGAGCTTCAAAGCTGGACTAAGCGGATGATGAATCAGCGCGTGGTGGTACTCGCCCAACTTCCACTTCTCAATATCCGAACCGAAGCGCTTCGTGAGTTCCACAACAGCTTCAGTCAGGCTTTTCGAGATCAGAGCGTCCCGACCCGCGATTGGGTCGGCTCCGAAACGTCCGTCGGGAGCAAGCAACCAATCGACCAGTCTTTTCATGTTGAGGTTGGTGATGAACGGCTGTGCTTCTTTCGGTACCAACAGATCGCGCAGGTTCGCTTGCAGTCGCCGCTGCCACATTTCGTAGATACCGGCCGGCACAGAATCTTTGTCCAGAACATAATTCCAGGCGAGCAGCCGCTCACGAGCCTTCTGCGAAAGTCCATCGCCGATCTTCAAATCCCTAAGCAGCGGCGCCAGGATGCGCGCGGGAATTGAAAGGTCGTCGTTCTGCAAACGAACCATTTCGCCTACTGTGAACAATCGACCTGAGCCCAAAACTTCTGCAACCCGCATCGCGCGATAAGGTTCGGCCCAGGTGTAGTGCAAGGCGTCCTTGTAAACCCAGCCGGGCGGAATCAGATAATTGTTCGAAGTATTCCAGAAACCTTTTTCGGGATTGAAGGCGTTCGGCAACAACTTGATCGGCAGGTAACCATTCCATTCGTAACGGCCATCGCCGGGCACGGGCACCAATCCGCTCCAGTTCGGACGGCGAGGCGAAATTCCGACAGCTTGATAACCGATGTTTCCTTCGCGGTCGGCCCACACCATGTTCTCTGAGGGAATGTGACTGTAGCCGCACGCGTTTTCAAACTCCTGCCAACTGTGCGCCTGGTCCATTCGCAGACTCGCGAGATACGGCGCCCCACCGACTTCCATCCATGCTGCCCGAACCGCGTAAGCAAGGTGATGCGACTTGTCTTCGTAAACCACGGGACCGTGTCGAGTTGCCTTCAACTCAAGGTTCACCGGCACTTCTCCTTTTACCGGAATAGTCTCCTTGAGCACGCGCATGTCTTCCCACGCGCCGCGATACTTGTACTGTGATGGATTGACGGGGTTCGTTTGGTAGACGTAGAGATCTTCAGTGTCACCTCCGAAGATTGTGAGCCCCCACGCGCCGTATTCATTATGCCCGATTGAAACGCCAGGCAGCGCCGGCTCTCCGCCGCCGATTACATTCCAACCGGGCGCCACCAGATGCACCCAGTAACGCAGCGACGGCGCTCCCTGCACTCGATGCGGATCGTTCATCATCATGGGAAAGCCGCTCGACGTCAGTTTGCCGCTAACCACCCAGTTGTTGCTGCCAACTTCTTCGGGACGGTCGCTGAGATCAATTGCTGTGGATTGATTCAATCGCGCCAGCGAATTTGCGCCTGCACGATATTCGGAAACCAACTCGTCAGGCGTGAACCTAATCGGTTCGCGAAAAGCGTTATAGAGGCCCAGAACTTCACGCGAGAGCAGCGTGGCATCTATCGACGGATCCAAATCCAGTCTCGGATTGGCGGGCTGAAAATACTCCAGATTCTTTACGTTGTCGGGACCTAACGCACGCACGGCCTGCGCGAGATTCAACTCCTGATTCGCATTGGCCAGCAACCCGTTGAAACGCGTGATGACGACTGCCGGCGTCCACTGGCCAGGTTTAATGCCGAGCATTCTGAATTCCGGCGTGAGCAGATTTGCATTTTTCTCTGTCTCACCGATATAGGCGTTAATTCCTTTGACGAACGCTTCGACGATGGTTTGCCCGTGCAGGTGGTACCAATTGAGTTCCTGCTTCAAATCTCCGCGAAACATGAAAAGCCGCGCGCCGACGTCTCGCTTGAGTTCCTTTCGCCCCAGGATCTGCGCCACAGTCCCGGTGGCTTGCCGCCGCCAAATTTCAAGTTGAAAGAGGCGATCGCGCGCCACGTTGTAACCCTGAGCGAAAAACAGATCGTCCTCGTTCTGGGCATAGATATGAGAAATGCCCCAACGGTCCGTGAGAATCTCTACCGGTTGACTCAGGCCGGGAAGCTGGACCGTCTGGTTGTCCGAAGCGATCGCGGAAACCGTCCGGTGTACAGCCACAAGAGCGGCGAACAAGGTCATCGCCGCGAAGATGATCTTCTTAGTCACTAGGTGGATGCCCTCCTACGGCGGCGGGATCTTCTTTCCCGGATTCACGATCTGTAAGCCAGCGTCGCTCATTTGTTTGTTCAAGCGCGGCACACCTTCATCGATTAGCTTATTCACATCCGCAATCAGCGTGCGTAATTGCTTCGCGAGATCATCGATGCGCAGCATGTCGTCGGCAGTCGGCGCGGCCGTGTAGCCATCCAATCCGATCGCAGTGATCAGAATGTCGAAATAGAGCGGGCGCGGTTCGTCCGGGAGCGGCGGCCCTGCGCCACCGCCTGTGTCAGGTGGCGGGAAGAGACGCTTTTGCAGGTTAGTCACATCGTCCGACAACTTTTGCACTGCCTCAGTTACACTCTTCGGCGCGTCGGGATTGTCCTTCAAAGAATTCTGCAACGTCGTCAATTGAGTTTTGAGGTTTGCCAATTGTCTTCTGGTTGTTCCCGCCGATTTCAAC
>QHXG01000258.1 GCA_003222845.1 Acidobacteriota bacterium
TTTAATCATAGATATCCCTCCCGGCACTGACGCGCCGTTTGTTTCTTGATCTGTGAATTGCACGAACATTACTTATGATTGGTTCCGACGATTGTCTATTCGAGTGCGGTCAACGGCAATGTGGCTTCCCACGACCGGGCATCGTGAGCAGGACCGGTAGCTTCGCCAGCATTTGCACTCAACACGGGCTGAGTCACTGGCGCGAGCACGGCTTCGAGCAACGGCCGCATCTGGGATAACTGCTTGATCCGGATGACGAGGTCCCAGGCCCTTTCGAACTTTTTCCAGCCTGCACTGTAGAAGAAGTGTTTCAAAGAGTGCTTTGCTGATTCGTGCCCCGACGCTGCTTTAACGATCGAGCCCCAGCGATAGAACGATTCGTATGCCCAGTCGTAGCCCCGCTTCAGTTCGGCCGGTGACATGCACGAAGGGCGATAGACCACGTGCCGCGTATCATAGAGGTCCCAGTTACGCGTTTCGATCCGGTTGCGCGTGGCCATCTCCGCGAACAGCGCTGTACCCGGATACGGCGTCAGAATATGAAATGTGGCCGTCGTAATCCCGGCTTCGACAGCCCAGTCCACGGTACGTGAGAAGACGACGCGGTCGTCTCCGTCCAGTCCGAAGACGAAGCTGCCATTGATCATGATGCCGAGGCTGTCTAGTCTGCGGACTACTTCAGTGTAATTCCGGCCGAGGTTCTGGCGCTTGCCGGCGCCTTCGAGGCCACGACTCGAGAGCGTTTCGAACCCCACAAACAGACTTCGCAGACCGGCGGCGGCCGCCTCTTCGATCAGATCATCGCGCAGAATCGAGTCGACAGTCGCGGCTCCCTGAAAGACGCGGCCCATCCCCTTCAGGCCGCGGAACAGCTCGCGCGCGAATCGTGGATTCCCAAAGAGATGATCGTCCAGAAAGTAGAGGTGCCGCCCCGGCAGGCGCGCAATTTCAGCCAGCGCGTCGTCAACGAGCTGCGTGTAGAACGAGCGCCCGCCCGCGAAGAACGCATCCTTGTAGCAGAATGTGCAGTGGTGCGGACAACCTCGTGAGACGACGATCGAGTTCGGCACCAGGTATCGATGTCGTTGAATGAGATCACGACGGATGGGCGGTAGCCCTTGCAGAGTTCGCACTGAAGACTCATAGCGGCGTTGCGGCGTTCCTGCCGCAAGGTCTCGCAGGAACTGGGGGAAGGTGTGTTCTCCGGGTCCGAGGAAAATCGTGTCCGCGTGCGCCGCTGCTTCATCCGGCAGCGATGTGACGTGCAGGCCACCGAGAACAACATAAGCCCCACGCCGGCGATAATCATCCGCAATCTGATAAGCGCGATACGCGTTCGTGATGTAGACCTGAATCACGACCAGGTCCGCGTTGTCGTTTAGGTCGAGCTTCTCGACGTGCTCGTCTTGCAGCGAGGTCTCGACGTCGGGATCCAAGTACGCAGCGAGAGTTGCCAAACCAAGCGGTGGAAACAACGAGTACTTGATCGGCCGCCAATAGGGGCTCGTTGCTTCCGTCAACGCCGGAAGAATCATCTTGACGCGCTTGATGGACGACTTCATGTTTACTGTTGCGTTTCGTAGCGAGCCGCTGTTACAGAGCCGGTCGCGGTAGCGACCGGGTAAACTTACCCGCTTGCTACCGCAAGCGGTTCTACACCGCGGGTCAGCGCCGTCGCTTGAAGGTCGATTTGAAAGCTCGCCTTCTTATGCAACGGACTATTCTCGTGACCGATCACCAGGCGCGTAATCCAATCACTTTCATTCATCAACAACCTTGCGTGCTTCATCTCAGACGGCACGTCAAAGACAATATCGGTGGTGTAGGACTCACCGGGACGCAGAGGGTTCGTTAGCGGCGTTCCGGATTGAGAAACAGGCTCATACCGGTTGCCACGTTCATCGATCAGCGTTAGCGCGCGGCTGTTCGGATACAGCAATCCATTGCCTCGCCACGGCGCGATCGTAGTCTCATCAAAGCGTGTTTGGATCGTTACGACCGCGAAGATACCTTGCGCGGAAGCTGGTTTAGCCGACTCGCCAAGTGTCTTTGTCTGCCGCGTATTGGTTATGGAATAAGCCAGATGGCAATCGAGTTCGCAGAAGTGCTTCTCTTCGCCGCGCGCGAGCAGCTGGTCGTGGCTACCGATTGAAAAGATGAGAATCGCTGCCAGATAAAGACCACAAACTGCCACTATTGTCACCAGAACGATTTTCGCACGCCTCCGTTTCCTCACGATTAGCGATTGAATCAAAAAAAGCGCGGCCACAAACAGGACGAAGCCCGTTCCCAGCAACGCCAACGCGCCGACCGATGCCGCCAGATTAACATTAGTATTCATGCGCGAAATTCCTCTCTGAATAATTGAAGTAAAGCGCTTTGTCTGGTAAAGTTGCTAGGCAAATTTTTTTGGACGCGACCACTCGACTATCACGCGCTTTTTCGCATGTGACCAATGACGGCTTCCATGTGATCTAAATAGCGCTCCAATGCTTTTCTGCCGGCTGACGTCAAATTGTATTCGGTCTTTGGCGTGCGGCCTTCGAACGTTTTCGAGCAATGAACGTAGCCGGCATCTTCGAGTTTGCGCGCGTGCACGCTCAGGTTGCCGTCGGTTGTCTTGACCATGTGCTTGAGTTCGTTGAAGGTCAGCGAATCGTTAACTGCCAGCGCGCTGATGATGCCCAGACGCAATCGCTCATGAATCAAACGATCGATTTCGTGCATGCTCTTGGGCACATTTGCCTGCACCGAGCGCAGACGCTTCTCCTCCGTATGAGCTTTTGCGTGTTCGCGTTTTAATGCTTGTTGCTTAGCCACCGTACTTCCTCGCGATAATGCTGCCAAAAACAATATGCAAGCCGCCAAAGCCTGCCGCCATCAGCCAGTTCCCCCATGCCTCGGGAACAAATAAAGCGGTGGCGCCCAATACCATGAAGCAAATTCCCATCACCGGCACCACGCCCACTGAAAACATCCCGCCGGTAACTACGCCCGTGCCATAAAGCAGTAGCCACATCCCGGGAATCGCCTGCGTCAAACGCGCTCGAAACAGGACCACCGTCAAGAGCGCACCGACCACCATTGGCGGTGAAAGACTGAATGCGACCTTGCGACCTGGACCAGAAAGCAATGGCGTTCCCAGCCGCCGCGCTTTTCGATCCATCAGCCAGCCGGCGATCAAAAGCGAAATGATTGCTTCCGCGAGCCAGGTTCCCAGCCAGCCTCGGGCCGTCGGTTGATGCGCCGCTATATAAGTCGCGAACAGCGCCGTCACCCCGATCGCCACTTGCCCCCAGCCGGGCACGGCGGTAAAAGCCGAAGCTCGCTCCATGGTTTCGCGTATGTAGCGCAGGTTGTCTATCGCGCGATCGTGGAGCGCCGGCGGGTCCTGTGGTGATGATTGCGAAGCTAAACGCATATTCAACGTGAAGCATTCTAGCGCCAGGAGTCTGCGCTGTCAAGTACTTTACCACGCAGAGTCAACTAGTCTAAGCCTGAAACGGACGATTGTAATAGTGCGGACTGAATGGGCAATGAGTGGCCTCTGAGGCGTGCGCTAGTCTGAAGGATTGTTCCGGTTCCGCGGCAAGTAAACTCTCTACACTTCAACTTCGAGATCGGATCCGTTGACTCGAACATTGTAGCGTGTAACGGATTCGGCAGCCGGAGGCCCAAGCACGCGGCCCGTTGTCACATCGAAAACCGCACCGTGCCACGGACAAGTCACCTCGACGCCATCGATTTCACCTTCGCAAAGCGGGCCGCCTACGTGGGTACATGTATTGTCAATAGCATGAAAGCTTCCGCCCACGTTGAAGAGTGCGATCTCACTGCCGCCGACTTCGACCAACTTCGCTTGGCCGGGAGCGATTTCATCCGTCGTTGCAACTTTAATGAACTCTGCCATTGAATCCTCGGATTATTTTAGTGGAATCGCGGGTAATCGTTTTGAGTCTGCGATTGGCCGGATCGATTGTGATACCAACTGAAGCGAGCGCATTAACCGGGGTTCGGCTTCAAATTGGCGGGCTGTCGCCGGTGTCAATCGCTTCGATCAGCTTCCGCCAATCGGACCCCAGCCGGCTTTGCAGAATTCGCACGCAACGGTTCCAGCGCAAAATTGCGTCGTCATTTCCCTGCGGTCGGATTGCCTCAGCCCTCTCAAAGTAACCCAGCGCTTCCTCAAAGAGCGGCCCCACCGTGTATGGCGGCCGTCCGGCGGCGAGTTGGGCCTTCGCCTGCCGCTCGTTAAGAATACCCACGTAATAAAGCCGCTCGTATTCGTTTCTTAAGCTCTTGAAGTTACTCTCTGCTTCGCTAAAACGATCGGCGGGACTGCCGTTGAACTGATCCGTGATCGAAAGCCCCAGCAAACGAAGTGCTGTTTGATTCTCCGCATCAGCAGCCAGTATATCGCGGCAAATCGACTCGGCCTCGCCCGGCTCGTTTAGATTGCGATAGAGCTCGGCTTTCGATATAGCCTCGGGAATACCGTCCTTCGAGATAGGTTTTAGCTGAAGATCCATGTCACACTTCGACTTCGATGTCTCAAGGTTTGACGCGAACACTGTAACGGGGCTACCGACTCCGAGAGCACGTGTTCCGAGTTGTGTCAGGAATCTCTATTTGAGCGAAATCGCCGGCAATCGCTTTAATGTCCGACTGGCCGGATCAATCGTAATGCCGACGGATTCCAACGCAGTAACTCCCAGAATCGGTTCAGCTTCATCCGGACCGAAGATCACGCGGCCGGCGGTCACCTCTCCCATGAAAGAAATCTC
The DNA here is from genome assembly GCA_003222845.1 of Acidobacteriota bacterium. Lineage (GTDB taxonomy): Bacteria > Acidobacteriota > Blastocatellia > Pyrinomonadales > Pyrinomonadaceae > UBA11740. Next base: position 4,785 of record QHXG01000258.1, read on the forward strand.
GACCAATCCAAACGAATACTCCTCGACTTTTCCGTTAGCTAATTCGTACGCGGTTCTGCCTGCCGGCTCTAATCCAATCTTGCGAAGCTCAGAAGCCGGTGCTAGAGAGTCGGTCGCGCCCGTCTCCACCAGAAAATCAGCTTCATACTTTCCGTTCTGCGACCTCATGCTCTTCAACGCTACTGTTACGTGAGTCAGTCCCATAAGCTGCACCTGCCACCGAGCTTATCAGCAGGTTGGTTTTGTCGACAAGTATCAGTGTTTCTTTCCCGACAGCTTTCGCAGAAACCACCGCACCGGATCGTAGAAGTCGTCTACCACCCGCTCCTTCAGTGGAATGATCGCGTTGTCGGTGATGTGGATGTCTTCGGGGCAAACTTCGGTGCAGCACTTGGTTATGTTGCAGAGGCCGATTCCGAGTTCCTCCTTCAATAACTCGGTGCGCGACAAACCGTCAAGCGGATGCATTTCCAATCCGGCGATGCGTACGAAGAAGCGGGGGCCGCCGAATTGTTCCTGCTTTTCGTGGTCGCGCAGCACGTGGCAGACGTTCTGGCATAGGAAGCACTCGATGCACTTGCGAAATTCCTGGACCCGATCGACTTCGCGCTGATCCATCTTCCATTCGACGTTCGGCCGGGGCGTGAACGGCGGGATCTTTTTGTTCACGCGATAATTCCAGGACACGTCGGTAACCAGATCCTTCAGCACCGGAAAGCTCTTCATCGGCTGTACCGTGATCGGCTGGTCCAGCGGCAAAGCGTCCAGACGGGTCTTGCAAGTCAGGCGCGGGCGGCCATTAACTTCCGCCGAGCACGATCCGCATTTGCCGGCTTTGCAATTCCAGCGCACGGCCAGGTCGGGCGCGTCGTGCGCCTGAATGTAATGCAACGCATCCAGCACCACCATGCCCGGGGCGATCGGTACTTTGTACTCATACAACTCACCGCCATCGCGATCACCGCGAAAGATTTTGAAAGTAGCGTCAGGCATAAGCGAACCGTGGTGATTTATTTCTTTTTTTCCAGGATCACGCAAAGATCTGAAGGCATCTCTGCGATCGGCGCGTGCCTCAACCTCATCCCATCCCCATCACGCGAGATAATATTATTCAGCTTGCTCCACTTTTCATCGTATTGTGGAAAATCGATCCGACTATGGGCGCCACGGCTTTCTTGGCGTTCCAGGGCGCTCAACGCCACTGCTTCAGAAACCGTCAGCAGAGATTTCAGATCGCGAGCGAGGTGCCAACCCGGATTGAACAGCCGCGAACCGTCAACGTGAACTCTGCCGGCACGGTCTTTCAGCCCTTGGATTTCAGCGAGACCCTGCTTGAGATCCTCTTCACGGCGAAAGATGCCCACGTAGTTCTGCATCGTTTCCTGCAAGTCGCGATGCACATCGTACGGGCTGTCGCCGTCGCGGCGCTCAAACGGCTCAAGCATTTCGCGCGTGGCTTCCTCAACCTGAGCGTCGTCAAGCTTTGGCGTTTCCGTTTGTTTCGCATGCTCGGCCGCAGCCTGACCCGCGCGACGACCAAAGACGAGAAGATCAGAGAGGGAATTTCCGCCGAGTCGATTCGCGCCGTGCAGACCGGCCGCCGCCTCGCCTGCGGCAAACATTCCCGGCACGTTTGCTTGTGCGGTCTCAGCATCCACCCGAATGCCACCCATCATGTAATGACACGTCGGCCCAACTTCCATCGGTCCTTTGGTGATATCCACGTCCGCGAGTTCGCGAAACTGGTGATACATGCTCGGCAATTTCTTCTTTACGTATTCAGGCGGCTTGTGCGAGATGTCGAGATACGCGCCGCCATGTTCCGTGCCACGGCCTTCCTTTGCTTCCGTGTAGATCGCGCGAGCTACCACGTCGCGCGTCGAGAGATCCATTCTTTCCGGATCGTAACGCTCCATGAAGCGCTCGCCGTCTTTGTTTCGCAGCACGCCGCCTTCGCCGCGCACCGCCTCGGTGACCAGGATTCCCTGTACGCCCGGCGGCCAAACCATGCCGGTCGGATGAAACTGGACGAACTCCATGTCCATCAATTCGGCGCCTGCATCAAAAGCCAGGGCCATGCCGTCGCCGGTGTACTCCCAGGAATTGGAGGTGATGCGCCACGCTTTGCCGATTCCACCCGTAGCGATTACGACTGATTTCGCTCTGAAAACAACGAAGCGGCCGTTTTCGCGCCAGTATCCGAACGCCCCGGCCACGCGCTCGCCGTCTTTCAGCAAACGCGTGATGGCACATTCCATGTAAACGTCTATGCCGAGATGCACGCCGCGATCCTGCAACGTGCGGATCATCTCGAGACCAGTGCGATCGCCGACGTGACATAGACGCTTGAAGGTGTGGCCGCCGAAAGCCCGCTGCAGAATATTTCCGTCGGCTGTCCGGTCGAAGAGCGCGCCCCATTGTTCCAGCTCCCGTACGCGTTCGGGCGCTTCCTGGGCGTGAAGCTGGGCCATGCGCCAGTTGTTCAGAAATTTGCCGCCGCGCATCGTGTCGCGAAAGTGGGTGCGCCAATCATCCGAAGCGTCTACATTGGCCATGGCGGCCGCGATGCCACCTTCAGCCATGACCGTGTGCGCTTTGCCGAGCAGCGATTTGCACACGACGCCCACACTCGCGCCTTCGGCCAGGGCTTCAATTGCCGCGCGCAACCCCGCGCCACCCGCGCCGATGATCAAAACGTCGTGTTCATGAATTTCGTACTTTTCGGTCACAGCAATCTCAAATCGGCAATCGCGCCCGACGCTACCAGCCGCACGTACAAGTCAGCCAAACCAACCGAAATCAAACTCAGCCATGCGAAGAGCATGTGCCGTTCATTCAAAAATGAAACGCCGCGCCAGGCGCCATGCCGCGGCCCGCCCGCGACTACGCAGGAAAAGCAATCGACGTTGCCGCCGACGATATGCCTGAGCGAATGACACGACAAGGTGTAACCGGTCAGCAAGATAATGTTCACAAGCAATACCAACGAACCGATGCCGATACCGAAATGCTTGCCGGTTGCTGATGGAAACCAAAACGCAGCGATCGCGTCGTACCAGAGAATGAAGAGAAAGACGATGGCGACGTAAAGAAAATACCGATGCAGGTTTTGCAGGATAAAGGGGAAGCGGGTTTCGCCACTATAACGATGCGGGTGAGACTCACCCACAGCGCATCCCGGAGGATCGAGAAAGAAAGCGCGATAGTAAGCTTTGCGGTAGTAGTAGCACGTCGCCCGAAAACCAAGCGGCGCCCATAGAATCAAAATCGCCGGGGACAGTGGCCACCACTTCGGTTTAATTAGGGGCGAATAGAACGGAGACAGGTAAGGTCCAAACTCGTAGTAGTTATTCTCAAAAGTTCGCCACGTCGCGTAGACGGTAAACGCGCCGAGTATGACCACCACCGGAATGAGTTCAACCCACCACGCATCGCGGCGCATCGTGACGCCAAAGCCGCTGCGTACAGTTGCGGTTCTGGATTCAGCCATGGGACTCGGTGAAGCCGGTGCTTCTGAAAGTGACGGCGTATTCTAGCATCGACATCTTGCAGCGCAAGTGTTTTGAAGTTTCTTCGCTTTGCTCCCCAACTAAGGCACGAGCACAACCTTCCCGATATTCTTCCGCGCCTCGATGTAGCGATGCGCGTCGGCGACTTGATCGAATGGGAACGCGCGATCGACGTGAGGTCGGATCCAGCCTTCCGCCACGCCGTTCATGATTTCGCGCATCCAGCCGGAAACCTTTTCGCCCTCACCCCACATGTGCCCGAGGTTCAATCCGAACACTCCTTTATTACGATTCATCAGGGAGAGAGGGTGAAACCTCGGAGTTTGGGCCAGCGCTTTCATGGCGCGCAACTTTCCCAGAATGCCCGAAGCCGAAGCAGTCGACATCCCAAAAACTCCCATCCGTCCCGTGGCTCGCAAAGCGCGATAGCTTTTCTTCCAACTCTTGCCGCCGAGCGGATCGATCACGAGTTCTACGCCGCGACCTTTCGTTAGGTCAATCAAGACCGGCAACCAATCCTGGTGGCGATAATCGATTGCCTGATCCAAGCCGCGCGCTTTCAAAAATTCGTGCTTGGCGGCACTGGCCGTTCCGTAAGTCGTCGCGCCGATATGTTTCGCGATATCCAAGGCCGCCAGGCCGACGCCGCCACCAGCATTATGAATCAATACGGACTCGTCTTTCCAACAGCGCCCAGGCGGTCAGGTAATTCGTCGGAATTGCCGCACCCTGTTCGAAGCTGAGTATTTCAGGCTTTTCAAGAATCTGCGTGATCGGCGCAACAACCAGTTCAGCCTGTCCACCAAAGCGCGTCATCGCGATGACCGACTTGCCAATCAGCGCTCGATCGGTTTCGTCGCCTGCTGCTTCGACAATTCCCGCAACCTCATAACCCATTACGCAGGGCTTGGGCGGCCCGTCGGGATACAACCCCTGGCGCGCGAGAATATCGGCGAAGTTGAGACCGGAGGCTTTCACGCGAATCAGCAACTGGCCTTTACTCGGAACCGGGTCGGGACGCTCTTCGATCTTCAGAGCGCCAACATCGCCGTTGCGTGTGGTGACGATTGCTCGCATGAAAAAATGTTAGCGGCGCGGCGAGAAGACATTACCAACTGATTCTTTCTGCGGCAAGGAGACCCGGGGTTTTCCGGCGGGGTTCAGTAGAGCATGGCTTTCGCTCTTTTCGGCCAGATGCAATCTCATTTAGAATGCGTCAGCGTTTCCATCAATTCAATCAAGAGGAATCAACCGTGAGAAGCTGCAAAATATTTTTCGTCGTGCTGACTCTGATCGCTTGTCTTTGCGTTGCTGCTCTGCCGCAGAATTCGACGCCTTTGGGCATTAGGCCCGAACCGCCTGAAGGGAAAGGCGTGTGGGCGTTGCGGGCCGCGCGTCTGATTGACGGCACTGGCGCGGCGCCGATCAATAACGCCGTGGTGATCGTCACTGACAATAAGATTACTGCTGTCGGCGATGCCAGGTCTGTTTCAATTCCCGCCGGGGCGAAAGTAATCGATCTTGGCGAGGTAACTTTGCTTCCCGGTTTCATCGATGCGCACACGCACTTGATCGGCCGCGTGCTCGGTGATCCCGAAGGCGACATGGCCCTGGTGAGAGATTACGATTCGTTCGGCGCGATTCTCGGCGTAATGCACGCGCGCGACACCTTGATGGCGGGCTTCACCAGCGTGCGCAACGTCGGCGCCGCGGGCCGCTTTGATGACATGGCGCTGCGCAAAGCGATCAATGAAGGATGGACGATCGGCCCACGAATGGAGAGCGCCGGTCACGCAATTGGCATCACGGGCGGTCACTGTGACGAAAACGGATTTCGTCCAGGCGTCGTGCAACTTGGCCCCATCGACGGGGTCGCCAACGGCCCGGAAGAGATTCGAGCTGCGGTTCGCTATCAAATCAAATACGGCGCCGACGTAATTAAGACCTGCGCGACCGGCGGCGTCTTATCGGAGGGAGATGCAGTCGGTGCGACGCAATACAGTTTTGAAGAGTTGAAAGCGCTGGTCGATGAAGCGAACAAACTCGAACGCAAAGTCGCCGCGCACGCGCATGGCACTGAAGGAATCAAACTGGCCGTGCGCGCGGGCGTCTCTTCGATAGAACATGGATCGTTTCTCGACGAAGAAGGCGCCGAGATGATGGTCCAACGCGGAACGTTCCTGGTGCCGACGCTCTCCGCGGCCGAAGCCGTCGAACGCGCCGCAAAGACCGGCGTGCTAAAAGGTCTGCGAGCCGAAAAAGCTTTAGCCGCCGCCGCAGCCGTACGTCGCTCCATCAAACTCGCAGTCGCTCATAAGATTCAGATTGCCCTAGGCACAGACGCCGGCGTGATTCCACACGGCGCCAACGGGCGCGAATTTTTCCTGATGGTCGATTGGGGCGGCATGAGCAACATGGACGCAATCAAAGCCGGCACCCTAAACGGTGCAAAGCTGCTCGGCTGGGACAAGAATCTTGGATCATTAACGACCGGCAAGTGGGCCGACATCGTCGCTGTCTCGGGCGATCCTTTGAAAGATATTCACGCGATGGAGAAGGTTGTGTTTGTGATGAAGAATGGGGTGGTTTATCGGGGGCGGGAGTAGGTTAAGCAGAAGCAACGGCGAGGAATGGATTCACAACCTTGACTCCGTCGTAATCCTGTCCGTGACTGAGATCCTCGCTGTAGAGAACATCGCAGCCAAGCCGTCGTGCGGCAGCAATGATGGCCGCGTCCCAATACGAAACTTTATACCGGACTGTTAACTCGACAGCTTCCAGAACCAACTCGCGACTAACCGGCAAAACGGGGAACGGATTAAGCGCTTCGAGAATCAGCACTGCTTCATCGTGCGTGATTTTCAGCCGCTCTTTGCGCACCGCTGCATAGTAAAACTCCTGCATTACCTGCGCTGAGAAACCAATATCAGCTTGTGCCAGCACTTGCCGGGCAACAGCCTTCTTCGCTTGGTCCTCATTAGCTCCTGATCCAGCGTAAAGGAGGACGTTAGTATCGATGAAGTACTGGGCGGTCATGGAGTTCTTGACGCCCGAGACGACCGATAGGATCGGTGTTGCGTCCTTTGTCGAGAGCGGAGAAGAGGTAATTGATGTCGTCAGAGTTAGGCTGAGCGTCGTTGGTCACCGACTCGACCAACTCTTCAACCAGAGCGCTCAGCGAGATGTCTCGGGCGCTTGCGATGCTCTCGGCGCGCCGATAAGCGTGGTCATCAATTTTTACAACTAGCTCTTTCATGGTTTCAAATTAACTGCGAAAAGTGGGCGGGTCAAGGTTCGCGAGGGGCGGGAGGTTGCAATAGGCGTTCGGAAAATGGGCCGACATCCTCGCCGTCTTAGGCGATCCGTTGAAGGATATTCACGCGATGGAGAAGGTTGTGTTTGTGATGAAGAATTGCGTGGTTTATAAGGGGAATCGGGAATAATCGACGCTGCGCATTCGCAAAGCAGATGGTAGAATCGAGCCGGCAACTAATGAGGAACTAAAAATGAGTCAGCAAATTCCGTCACAAATCGAAGAGAGCTTTAACCAACTCTCCCCGTCCGAGCAGTCGCGTGTGATTGAGTACCTCATCCACCGAATGAAGGAAAGAAGCTCGCGACAACCGGATGATATGGATCGTGAACTGGCCGCTATGGCCGTCGATCCCGAGATTCAAGCTGAACTGCAGGAGATTGAACGCGAATTCTCTCAAGCGGATTCTGATGGCTTGGAGACCTTCTGATGCCTATCCGACGCGGCGAGATTTATTTTGTAGACCTCAACCCAGTCGAAGGCAGAGAGCAA